>JBHHYQ010000034.1:0-8292 GCA_046757595.1 Candidatus Omnitrophota bacterium | reverse complement strand
AAATAACTCAACAAACTCAACAAACTCTATCCGGACTCGAAAACGATAATCACATCAAAAGAAAGCTCGGGATAATCGAGCCGTTTTGGGATAGGCGGATAA
Organism: Candidatus Omnitrophota bacterium; assembly: GCA_046757595.1. Lineage (GTDB taxonomy): Bacteria > Omnitrophota > Gorgyraeia > Ghiorseimicrobiales > Ghiorseimicrobiaceae > JBHHYQ01. The sequence goes on along the minus strand of JBHHYQ010000034.1, from coordinate 8,190 downwards.
GGCACGGCATCTTTTATCGTTTTTAAAGCCACATCCTTTAAATATCCTCCGGACACAGATCCGGCAACCACAATATCATAATCCCCCAATTGCCCGTCATGCAAGATAACAAAAGCCACCTCTACGCGCCCCTTTTCCCGGCCGGAATAATTGACATAGGCATATCGCCGGATGCGTTCACGGATAAGCCGATAATAATCCATATAGGCCGGGTCATTGGATAACATTTTAGTTTTTTCCAATAAACTGACATTTTTTTTCGGGCCAGAGAAAGTCGGAGGAATTCCCGGCCTAATTATATGAGAAAGCGATACCGGCCGAGCGCGCCCCATCCTACGCGACTTAGAAAAGCGCGCAGGATTATCAACCCGGGACAAAAAAGGCGCAACCTCTCTTTGGGCGACAACAGAAGAAAATCGCGCTTCGGTGACATTAGGCAGCGATACGATTTTACGATAACTAATCTCGATATTACGCCGGGGCGCCCTCTGGGCCTTCGCCTGCCCCCAGGAAGGCAACCCGGCAATTATAAAACTATGCGCGGCCAAAGAGACGACCACAGAAACAAAAAATGCCTTATCGAACATATCGCGAAATAATCTATATATCCGCATTCCAGACACGAATACATAATAACATGCCTCTCGTTAAAAATCAAGGGTAATTTATTCTGCCATTGGAACACCTCGGGGCACCCATCCAGTGGATTGGCCGCGCGCCTGGCCTACGGGCAAAAGACGGCTTATAAACGCGTGTTAGCAAGTCAAGGGTTAATAAATATACCACAAATACCTCTGGTTTTGTCAAACAATATTTTCGTTAGGATTATTTATCCTGCACACCCAAAGACATATCCAAACACGGCGCGGAATGGGTTAAGGCGCCGATGGATATCCGCTCCACCCCGCAGGCGGCGATGCTGCGCACATTGGACAGGCTCACGCCCCCGGAGACCTCCAGTTGCGGCGCGGGCCGCAACGTATCCGCCCTGGCCCGCAATATCTCAACGGCCTTCCTTATATCGGCTAAGGCAAAATTGTCCAACATAATTATATCCGCCGATGCGGATATAACCTGCCGAAACTCCCGCAAGGTCCGAACCTCTACCTCTATCTTTGTCCCCTGCGGGCAGTTATCTTTTGACTTTGCGATTAACGCGGCCAGGCTGCGCCTGGGGCGCAACGATATATGATTTTCCTTTATCAACACCTGCCGGGACAAGTCCGGGCGATGATTGACCCCACCGCCGCAGCGCACGGCATACTTCTCCATTTCCCTCAAAAGCGGGGTGGTCTTGCGCGTATCCAATATCTCCGCCGCATAGCCGGCGACCTGCTTTACAAAGGCCGCGGTCAGGGTGCTGATGCCGGAAAGCCGCCCTAAAAAATTAAGCGCCACGCGCTCCCCGGACAATATCGCCCGCGCCCGGCCCAGGATGCGCGCCAAAGTGTCTCCCGGCCTTATATCATCTCCGTCTCTAAACAACGGCCTAAACTTTATATCTTTGTCCCGATATCGAAATACATCGGCGGCTATGGACAAACCGCAAACCACGCCTTTTTGCCTGGCCACAATCTCTGCCCTGGCCCTTAACCCTGCAGGTATAAGCACCTGGGTGGTGATATCCCTGTCCGCCCTGTCTTCTCTCAAAGCCGAGATAATAATCCTGCCTGTCTTCATCGATGCCAACATTACAAATAGGCTATGCCAATAACCCTATATTCTTCTCCAGCCGGCCAATCAACTGCCTTAATTCTCCCCGCCTTTCCTTTTCCTTTGCCACGACCTGCTGCGGGGCCTTCTTAAGAAAATCTTTATTCCCCAGCCGGGCCTTTATCGCCTTAAACTGCGCCCGGCAACCGTCCAATTGCCGCGTCAAACGCGCCTTCTCGCGCGATAAATCCACAACCCCGGCAAGGGGGATATAGACATCCGTCTTCCCCGCCGGGGCATAGGCGCAACGAGAGATATCCAATCCTTTGCCGCAGATGATGCGGGGTTTATTCGTCTGTCCCAGCTTCATAATATAGCCCGCGTTATCCCGCAGCATCTTTTCCCGCGCCTTTGCCCCAACCATCAGCAAACAATCCACCCGCGCCCCTTCCGGGATGCGCCACTCCGCGCGGATATTGCGTATGGCGCCTATCAAATCGATTATCGCCTGCATATCCCTTTCCGTAGCCGGGGAGATAAACTGACGTTGCAGGTGCGGCCAGGGCCTTTGGACAATCAACCCCTCTGCCCCGGGCAGGTTATGCCATATCTCCTCCGTAAGATAGGGCATAAAGGGGTGGATAATCCGCAACGTCTTCTCCAAGACCTTATATAATACGACCTGGGTCTGTTTATCCGGGATTGTCGTCTTGGCAATCTCGATATACCAATCGCAAAAGTCATGCCAGAAGAAATCGTAAACAGACTTGGCCGCATCGCTGAGGCGATATTGCCTAAACAACGAATCCACGCGGCGAGACATAGTATACAACCGGCTCAATATCCACTTCTCCGCCAGGCCGTTTATCCGTTTGGCGTAAACGCACAGGTCTACGGACACATCTTTAAGGCTAATATTTGCGATGATAAAACGCGCGGCATTCCATATCTTATTGGCAAAGTTCCTGCCGTAGGCAAACTTATCCTCTGCCAAAAATATATCCTGCCCCAGGCCGGACAAAGAGATGATACTGAAACGCAGGGCGTCTGCTCCGTAACGGGAGATAACCTGCAAAGGGTCGATAATATTGCCCAGGGATTTAGACATCTTTCTGCCGCGGGCATCGCGCACGGTCCCGTGGATATAGACATCGCTAAACGGCCTTTCCCCTCTGAACTCGAACCCGGCCATAATCATCCGCGCGACCCAAAAGAATATTATCTCCGGCGCGGTCACCAGGACGCTCGTGGGATAAAAGTAATCCAGTTCTCTCTCTTCTTCGGTTTTCTCCGTTCCCTGTTCTGTCCTCTGATGAAACGGCCAGCCAAAAACGGCAAACGGCCAAAGCCAGGAAGAAAACCAGGTATCTAAGACATCGGGGTCCTGTTCAATCTCTGCAGAGCCGCAATCCGGGCACCTTTCCGGCTTGGCCCCGGATACAAAAACACCCTTGGTTCTCGATTTTTGGTTCTCCGACCCAGCCACTGGCGGGGTGCCCCGCGGTTCTCCCGTCGGCTGTTGCGCCCTCATAGCCCCATCTTCCCATGCCTGACAGCGGCGACAATAATACACCGGCAATCTATGCCCCCACCATATCTGGCGCGAGATGCACCAATCCTGGATATTGTTCATCCAGTTGAGATAGACCTTGGTCCAGCGCCGGGGATAGAACTTTATCTCCCGCTTGCGCACGGCATCGATAGCCGGGGCAGCCAAAGGCTTCATCCGCACGAACCACTGCCGGGAAAGCCGCGGCCCGACAACCGCAGAACAACGATAACAATGCCCCCGGGAATGAGTATGAGGCGCAACCTTATCCAACAGGCCCTGCTCCTTCAAGTCTTCCACTACCGCCTTCCTGGCCGCAAGGCGCTCAAGGCCGCGATATTTGCCGGCATTGTCATTCAACACCCCGCCGTCGTCCATAATATCGATTAGGCTTAGGTTATGCCGCAGCGCGGCCTGATAGTCGTTGGGGTCATGGGCCGGGGTAATCTTGACCGCGCCGCTGCCAAAGCCTGTGTCTACGAAGCTGTCGGCAATAACCTTTATCTTCCGGCCCACCAAAGGCAGGACCACGGTTTGGCCGATAATCCGCTTGTAACGTTTATCCTTGGGGTTAACGGCCACGGCCGTATCCCCCAACATCGTCTCCGGCCGGGTGGTAGCAACGGTAATATACTCCGCATTGCCTATTGCCTCCTGCGCCGGCCGCGCCGACGTTTTTTGACGGGTATTGCGTTTATTATTTTTACGCGCGAGGGAAGACAAAGGATACCTTATATAGTAAAGACTGCCCTGCTCTTCCTTATGCGCCGCCTCCTCGTCGGATAACGCCGTGCGGCAACGTGGGCACCAGTTGATAATCCTTTGGCCGCGGTATATCAATCCTTTGCGATATAGGCGCTCGAAGGCATCCTGCACCGCCCGGCTATAATCCTCGTCCATAGTAAACCGCAGGCGCTGCCAATCGCAGGAGGCCCCCAGGCAACGCAGCTGGCCGATTATCCTCTCCCCGTATTCCCGGCGCCAGTCCCACACCTCCCGCAGGAACCCCTCGCGCCCCAGATCGCGGCGGCTTAGGCCCTGCTTGAGCAGTTTTTTCTCTACGACATTCTGGGTGGCGATACCGGCGTGGTCCGTGCCCGGCACCCAGAGCGCCTCGCGGCCCTTCATCCTCTGGTAGCGCGCCAAGATGTCCTGGATGGTATTGTTCAGGGCATGCCCCATATGCAGGATACCGGTGACATTGGGCGGGGGGATGACCATAGAAAACGGCCTCTTTTTCTTGTCGGCCCGGGCGGAAAAGCAACCCTCCTTTTCCCAAACATCATACCACCTCTCCTCCGCCTCCCGGGGATTGTAGCAACCAGGCATATCCATAATGTTATGTTTGTTATCCGTAGGGGCGCATTGCGAAGTAGGGGCACTTCGCAATACGCCCCTACCTGGAAAGATTCCCGTCCTTGAGCAGCTTATACTCTACGCTATCTACGAGCGCCTGCCAGGAGGCCTCGATGATGTTTTCCGAGACGCCCACGGTGCGCCAGCTGTCTTTCTCGTCTTTGGACTCGATTAAGACGCGCACCCGCGCCGCCGTGCCCGACCTTTTCTGCCCCCGCAGACCAGGCCTTGCATCATCTAAGACGCGCACCTTGAAATCGCAAAGGCGCATCCGGGAAAGTTGGGGATAGAATTCGCGCAGGGCCTTTCTTAAGGCATTGTCCAGGGCGTTTACCGGGCCGTCGCCTTCGGCCGTGGTATGCTCCTCGCTGTTATTGACCCTGAGCTTGATCGTGGCCTCGGAAACCACCCGGCCGTTGCGGCGCTTTTCGATGATTACGCGAAAACTCTCCAGGTCGAAAAAACTCTTATACCTCTTAAGCGCCTTTTTTACCAGAATCTCGAAAGAGGCCTCGGCGGCCTCGAATTGATAGCCTTTGTGTTCCAACCGTTGCAATAATTCCAAAATCTTTTTTGCCTGAGGGGAGCGCTTATCCAGCTCCAGGTTAAGTTCGCGGGCCTTGATCAAGATCGGGGTCTTGCCGCAGAGCTCGGAGACCAGCAGGCGCCGGCGATTACCTACCTTTTCCGGAAGGATGTGCTCGTAAGTCCGGGGATTTTTCCTTATCGCATCGATATGCACCCCGCCCTTATGGGCAAAGGCCGCGCCCCCGACAAAGGGCTGGCGGGGGTCAAGCCGCGCATTGCTTATCTCGCTGATGAAATAGGCGGCGGCGGTAAGCCCCTTCAACTGCTCGTCGCCGATACAGTCTATACCCATCTTGGTCTTCAATACACCGATTATCGTGGTCAAGTCGGCATTGCCGCAACGTTCTCCGTAACCGTTGAAGGTCCCCTGGACCAGGCCCACCCCGGCCCCTAAGGCGAGGAGGGAATTGGCCGCGGCCAGGCCCAGGTCGTTGTGGCAGTGGATACCCAATGGGATGGCTATCCGCCTTTTTGCCTGGCCGATAATCCGAACTAATTCATCGGGCAATGTTCCGCCGTTGGTGTCGCAAAGGGTAACATTGATGCAACCGGCGCCGGCCGCGGCCTCGATAGTCCTTAAGGCATAATCCGGGTTGGCCTTGTATCCGTCGAAAAAATGTTCCGCATCATAGATAACCTCCCGCCCCATCCTGCGCAGGAACCTTATCGTCTGAGAGATCATCTTAAGGTTCTCGGACAAAGACACCTTCAGCACATCACGCGCATGCAGATCCCAGGACTTGCCGAACACGGTTACCACGGCCGTCTCCGCGCGTAAGACATTATCCAGGCTCTTGTCCCCGCGCGCGGATAGGCCCTTGCGCCGCGTGGCGCAAAAGGCAACCAGGCAGGCCCGCTTCAGCCGGACGGCCTTCATGCGGCGGAAAAATGCCTCGTCCTTAAGATTAGAAGGCCAACCTCCCTCGATGTAATCCAGCCCCAGCTCGTCCAGCCGACGGGCAATAAGCATCTTATCCCGCAGGGAATAAGATATGCCCTCGGACTGGGCCCCATCCCTAAGTGTAGTATCGTAAAGTTTTATCCGGCTCATTTTCTCTTTTCTACCTCAACGGTGACCTTCACCTGCGGGGGCTTACCCGCGACAAAGCGCATCTCTTTGGGAAAGGCAATCTTTGGCGTCAGGGTCCGCGTCTCTCTTATCTTGCGTAGGTCAATGGGCTCGGTAACTATTTTTATCTCGTCCTGGGGCAAGATGCTGGGGACGACCACGGAGACCTTCTCCGGCTCAACGCGAATACCCCGCAGGACAAGGCTGGAGGAAAGGCGCCTGATAGTATTCACCTCCACGGGGATATCGATATTAAGCAACTTGTATATCTTGAGTTTTATCTTCGTCGGGCTAAGACTGACCACGGAAACACCGGACGGCCGACGCACCAGGTCCTTGGTTATCGCAAACTCGTTATCCCCCTGCTTAACACCGGACATATCCAGAGAGACCCTTAACTCCTCGCTGTCCATAAGGTCTATCACCCTCTCGATCCCGCTCAATGCCGCCGTGGCCTGTTTGGGTTTAGGCTCGCCGATAATCCAGTCCGGGGCAAGATTGCGATATTCGATGGGGATAACGAAGTCGCGGCGCACTATCTCCTGACGTTGTTGGCTAAAGACCAGCCACAACCCGCAAGACAAGGCCAGGGCCAATAGTTTTTCCAGGATATGCCCGGTGAGCAGCTCCGACCACAGGCGCCGGCGGCGGGGGAAACGTTTGCGGTAAAAATCCTCCAGGCGCAGGCGCAGGCTGCCGATATCATCCAGGCGGCGCATCTTCTCCCCTTCGGCAATGGATATCGTTCCCTCTTCTTCGGAGACAACCAAACAAATGGCGTCCGCGCGCTCGGAAAGGCCTAATGCCGCGGCATGCCTTGTGCCTAAGTGTCCCATACGTTGGATATTCATCGACAACGGCAGATGACAGCCAAAACTAACAATCCGCCCTCCCTCCACAATCACCGCCCCGTCATGGGTAGGGGTATGGGGGGCGAAGATACTCTCTAATATCGTCTGGCTCAGGGCGCCGTTTAAGGCCGCCCCGCCCTGGATATGGCGACCCAGGGGATCGCGGCCTTTTACTACCACCAGGGCCCCGATATTCTTACGGGAGAGGTTTGCCAGGGCATTGGCCAGGATGTCGATATTGCGGTTGAACGAGGCCAGGCGCCTTTTTTTGCGAATTACCCCCCAGAGGGCGACCCGCTCGAAGAAACGGCGGAACTCATCCTGAAATATGATTACGATCATTATCAGGAATATGGCAAAGAAGGCGCGAAAGACCATTGTGGTCAGGTAAAGATTGAACAGGCGGGCCAAGACATAAATGAACCCGAGGATAAACAGCCCGATCATCACGAACCTGGCCCGGGTCTTCTTGAACCAAACCAGGGCCATATAGACGAAGGTGGCGATTATCCCCACATCCACCAGGTCGGCAATACGCAGATTATCGAAAACACTGCTAAGATAATTTTCCATAACTACCATTATATCATCCCCTGCCATCCTGTCAACAAAAAAGCAGAACGCCGAAGTTCCGAAATACGGAAAATCTCTTATACATTTTTCCAGAGTTTCGCTTTGGAAAGATTTCAATCAACGCTTACCTTTTACCTATTGACAAGATAACATCTATGATATAAGATATAAAGTATGTGGAGAAAATACCGCGAGAGCATTATCAACCTAATCTATCCCGCGCGCTGCCTGGCCTGCAAAAATATAATCCCCCCCCGCGAGATTGTCTGCGAAGGCTGCCTGGCGCAGATAGAAAAAAACCCCCCTCCGTTTTGCCCGCGCTGCGGCCGCAATATAAAGGGAAAAGGTTGCCCAAGCTGCCGGAAGGCCAGGCTTTATTTCGACCGCGCCTTCAGCCCCTGCCGCTACCGCGACACTGTATCCCGGCTAATCGTCCTGTTTAAATACAAAGGAAAGACGCGCCTGTTGGATATATTCTCCCGGATTATCTACGATTTCATCCGGCGGTTCCGTATCCCGATAGAGGATATGGATATGGCCGCACCTATCCC
>JBHHYQ010000033.1:0-8306 GCA_046757595.1 Candidatus Omnitrophota bacterium | reverse complement strand
ACTAATTTTACCTCCGATAAATTCTCTGCCCGGATAAATCAGAAACTAAATGCAGTCCGAAAGGCCAGAGGACGCCCAAGAAGGAATGCTGGATAATTAAGTTATAACATATTGATTTGCAGTATGTTACGCAGTTCTGACACCAAATGAAAAATTTCTCAAGGGAAAAGAGGTAAAATATGAGGCGTAAAACGTTAAAGGACAAAGGGCTGGTTAGATTTAATAAGCCAGGATCATTAAAAGCATATAATCGGATACGAAAGATTGTTGAAGCCGCTAGAGGGAATATTGCCCGTGCTATAAATACCGAAATGGTCGTTGCCTATTGGCAAATTGGGAAAGAAATCGTTGAGGAAGAGCAAAAAGGAAGTGCTCGTGCTAAATATGGTCAACAGCTTCTCAAGGATCTTTCCGCTAGACTGTCAGAAGATTTCGGTAAAGGTTTTGACGCTTCAAACTTGCGGAATATAAGGTCATTTTACCTGACCTATCCAAAATGTGACGCACTGCGTCACGAATTGAGTTGGACGCATTATCGTATATTGATGCGTATTGAGAAGCCGGAAGCACGGTCATTCTATGAGATTGAATCCGTCAAGAATAATTGGTCTGCCAGAGAGCTTGAGCGTCAAAAGGGCTCTCTTCTTTTTGAGCGTCTGGCGTTGAGCAAAGATAAAAAAGGACTTATGAAATTGGCCCGCAAAGGGCAGGAAATACAAACTTACGGTGGTATAATCAAAGATCCTTATGTGCTGGAGTTCACCGATCTATCTCCCCATTCAAAACTTTACGAGAGCAAATTGGAACAGGCTCTTATTGATAATCTGTCGAAATTTCTGCTTGAATTGGGAAAGGGTTTTACCTTTGTGGCTCGGCAGAAACGAATTACACTTGATGGAGATCATTTCTATATTGATCTTGTTTTCTACAATACCATCATCAAATGTTTCGTCATAGTAGATTTAAAAATAGGGAAACTTTTGCATCAGGATATCGGGCAAATGCAGATGTATGTTAATTTTTGCGACCGTGAAATAAAACAGCCGGATGATAATCCTACTGTAGGCCTCGTGTTATGCGAAGATAAAAAGGACGCCATTGTCAGGTATACCTTGCCAAAAGATAACAGACAGATATTCGCATCAAGATATAAACTATATTTGCCTACAGAAGAGGAACTTATTAAAGAGTTACAACGTGAACGTTTTTTATTGGAATCTCAAATTGATAAAAATCCTCAAAAAGACTTAAAAAAAAGAAGTGGTATTAAAAATAAAAAGGGGGAAACATCCGGAAAGTAAGCCTGACAGGAATCGGTCAATACATCGTTACCCCCCTTTTCAAAAAAAGTGCTCTTCCGGGACAACAGGGTATCCAAGTCAACCGGGGGGATCATTAGCAGACGTTTATCCAAATCCGGACTTTTTTCCCGGGCTAACTCCCAGGGGGTCTTATGCTCTTTGTAAGAATTGGGACGTTTGAGATTAAAGAATAGCTGATAACAACCTTTGCCCGCCTTGCCTACGGGCAAAATCCTGGCTTCTAAATTGCCTCATTAACAAGTCAAGGGTTAATAATTGGTGTAGTGGGGGGTAACTGTCTATCTTACCATTTCTATAAAATCAGGAATTCGTCCTTGATTTTTAGCGCCAGGCGTGTTATCATATTTGTTTATGTGCGGAATAGAGGATAATGCGACCTTGCCGAAAATGCGTATCGATGTCGTTACTATTTTTCCCGGGATGTTTGCCCCGGTTATGGGGGAGTCGATTATAAAGCGGGTGCAGGAGAAGATGTTGGTTAGGATAACCACCCATAACCTGAGGGGGTAGACGAGAGGGTAAGCAGGTATCTCGTCGACGAGGAGTTGTCCGTAGGGGATTATATCTTAAGCGGGGGGGAGCTTGCGGCGATGGTGGTTATAGATTGCGTGGTGCGGCTTATTCCCGGTGTTTTGGGCAAGGCGGAGTCTACCCGGGTGGAGACCTTCGAACAAGATAGCGTGGAATATCCGCAGTATACCCGCCCGGAGATATTTAGGGGGCATCGCGTCCCCCGGGTGCTGCTATCCGGCGATCATCGACGTATCGAAGAATGGCGTAAACAGCAGTCGTTAAGGGCCACGCGCCGGAAAAGGCCGGATTTGTTTACCAGGCAAGATAAAATACAGGAGGCAAGATGAAAGATAGGATAGCGAAGTTTACGGAGGGGAAGATGAGAAAGGATCTCCCCAAAGTTAGTATCGGGGATCATGTGCGGGTATATGTCAAGATCAAAGAAGGGGATAAGGCGCGGGTGCACCCTTTCGAAGGGACGGTTATTGCCCGCAAGGGCCGCGGCATAAGCGCTACCTTTACCGTGCGCCGCATATCTTTCGGCGAGGGCTTAGAGAAGGTCTTTATGTCTCATTCCCCCCTTATCCAAAAAATAGACATAATGAAATCTACGGCTGTTCGTCGGGCCAGGATTTATTACCTTAGGGGCAGGGTGGGCAAGAAGGCAACTTTGTAGATTTTGACCTTTTGCGCTACCAAGTGAATAGATTAGAAGCCAGGATTCTTCCGCCAAAAAGATTGGCGGATCCTGCGGATCGCCAGAGGCGGATCTTGACGATGCCCGTAGGTAAGGCGCGCGACCCATCCACTGGATGGGTGCTCCGATGCAGCCTGTCTGCGTGCAGAGACCACAGTCAGGTATACGGGCAAAAGGTGGCTTATGAGCGTTCAATTGGTAGTGCAAAGGTCAATAAGTCACCAATTCCGTCTTCTGTCGCTCGTCCGTATTTCCTGCAGCCTCCTGCCTATAATTTGCACAGCCTGTCGCTCATATCCTTTATGTTCTCTTCTGTGATTCAGCCTAAATCTATTTTTCAATTTATCTTCCAAAATCGCTTCCAGAAATTTTCACTTTCCCCTTGACAACCGTATATTTTTGTGATATAGTTCAGGTAGAGAAGGGGAGAGAACGGCATGGCGTCGTAGGTTTCAGCCTTCATCCTGTCGTCTGCAGCCTGTAATCTACAGCTTGTAGAATGAACTCCTTAAACTTTAAATCCTTGGTTTCTCTGCTCCTCAGCCTTACCTTGCTAATCCAGCAGGTGGGCTGGGCGGGCCAAGAAAGTCTTTGCTCTGGGGCTTGGATCAGGACACGGGCATAGACCACCGCAGCCAAAACTTAAACCAGGCCGTTACCTACACCTATCGCCTGCCGGGACCCTACCGCCCCGTAGTCTATCTTAACTTAGAGGGGCGCCTGCGTCAGATGGTTCCGGCGGCCTCGGCCTTAGTTGTCTCCGAGGGGATCGAAACCCACGTAGGCGGCTTGGATGGTGGCAATCCGTTCCATAGCAGAGCAACGACATCCATTACTGTTCTCATTATTTCTCATCTTTTTATTTACTTTTCGGCGCTTTTATGTTATATTTAATATTTAGGAAGAGATCGAGTGGAAACGAGAACCTTAGATCAAAACACTTCCGAAAGACATTACCCGAGAATAAAGGCGTAGTTTAAGCGGCCAGTTTAATCTGACTATTGAAAAGTGACCGCGCATTATTAATCCTTTGTTCCGCCTCGAAACGCCTCCGTGGGGCCGACATAAAGATAAAATCTTCTCTATTATTTCGCAAAAAACTAAATGGGACCGAGGATTTTATTGTTCTGCAACCATTTTCCGACGAAGATAAAACAGGAATGTCAAAAGATGCCAAGGTTTATAAGTTTAATTTATCCGATCGATTGTTGCTGTTTGTCTATCAAGTGGATGCAAGCAATAGAAGAGTAGCGGGGAGCGTAATTAATGAGGTTGGATGATATTTTTGGTCAGGATGGATTGCTTGCTCGTTACTTGCCGGGTTATCGGGGGCGGCCTCAGCAGTTTGAGATGGCCTGCGCCGTGGATAAGGCATTGGCCGCGGGACGGCATATTTTGGTCGAGGCGGGGACCGGGGTTGGCAAGAGCTTGGCCTATCTTGTTCCCCTGATTAACTGGGTTGGGCAGAGCGACAAAAGGGCAGTTGTTTCTACTTATACTAAGGCCCTGCAGGAACAATTAATCAAAAAGGACCTGCCTTTTTTGCGGAAGACATTGGGCGTTGATTTTTCCTTTGCGCTTTGTTTGGGAGGGCAGAATTATCTTTGCCTGAGGAGGCTGAGGGGAGGGCTTGCCTATGATTTATTTTCCGATGACAAAGAGGCCGGGCAGTTGGATGCCGTTATCCGTTGGCAGGCGAAGACGGATAGCGGATGCCGCCTGGATCTGGACTTTAAGGTTAGCAATGGCCTATGGAATAATATTTGTCGGCAGTCGGATCTCTGTCTGGGGCGCAAGTGTTCAGAGATAAAGAAGTGTTTTTATGCCCGGGCCAGGGCCAAACAGTATCGCTCGCGGATACTCGTGGTCAACCACCATCTTTATTTCGCCAACTTGGCATCCGACGATAAGGTCTTGCCGTCATTCGATACCGTAGTTTTCGATGAGGCGCATAATTTAGAGGAGGTGGCCGGCAATTATTTGGGCCTGGAAATCAGCAACATCAAGGTAAAGTATTTTTTGGATTCCTTGTTTAACCCGGTGTCGGGCAAGGGGTTTGTTTTGCGCCTGCGGAGGATAAATGCGGCCGCGGCAGATAATTTAGAGAAACACCTGCTTGATTTACGCCTTGCGGCGGACACCCTATTTTCCCAGATAGCAGATAAACTCGAGGCGAGGTCAACTGCGCTGCGGATAAGAGAGAAGGGGATTGTTTTTAACCATCTTAAGGAGCCGTTATCGGGGCTTTCCTTTCGTTTATCGATTTTTTTGAAGAATGCCTCCAGCGAGGAAGAACAGATAGAAATTATTTCTTTTATTCGTCGGACAAAAGAGTTGTCCGGGGGGCTGGAGGAGATAATCGGAATGAACCGCGGCGCCGCCTGGGCATATTGGGCCGAGATTTCTTCTGTGGGCAAACAGGGTCGGGGTGTGGCGCCTGACGATGGTCTGGCCCGCGAACCCACAAGCGGAAGCCGGGGGCGGATAAGGTGCAGTCTTTGCGCGGCCCCGATAGATATTGCCGAGGAATTCAGGCAGAAGGTTCTGGATAAGGTTAAGCCGGTTATCTTTACCTCGGCGACGATCTCTACCCGGGGAAATCTTTCCTTTATCCGTAAACGGCTGGGGATAATTGATGCCGATGATATTATTTTGGGTTCGCCTTTCGATTATAGCCGCAATGCCTTGCTTTATACCCCTATGGATTTGCCCGACCCTAAATTAGATGGCGAAAATTATGAACGGGCGGTGGTGGACGAGATCGAAAAGATACTTAGGTTGATGCGGGGGCGAACCTTTGTATTGTTTACCAGTTTTAGGATGTTGGATGCGGCGTATCTTCGGCTTAAGCGGGATCTGGGCGATTTGAATATCCTACGTCAGGGTCAGGGGCCGCGCTATCATCTGCTGGAAAGATTCAGGCAACGTTCTTCCGTGCTTTTGGCTACTAAGACATTTTGGCAGGGGATAGATGTCCCGGGTCGGGCCCTGGAATGCGTAATTATTGCCCGGCTTCCCTTTGCCGCGCCGGATGACCCCCTTACTGAGGCTAAGGCTGAAATGTTGCGTTCGCAGGGCTTTGACCCTTTCGAGCATTATTTCCTACCCCAGGCGATTATTTTGCTTAAGCAGGGGTTTGGCCGGCTTATCCGTACTCAGACAGATAATGGCGTAGTGGCTATTCTCGATCCGCGGATCAATACCAGGCGCTACGGCCAGGATTTCTTAATAGCGCTTCCCCGTTGTCGCAAAACATCGCAGCTAAAGGATGTAAAAGGGTTCTTTTCTGTCTTTGGTCCTGAGCAGGACTTAAAGCAAAGGTAAATCATCTGTTTTTGGGGTAAACCGTAATTATGCCATTTTCCAAAAATTATCTCTTTATTATTTGCAAAAAGTTTATAAAGATGGTATAATTAGATGTATTGGTTTAATAATGGCTATGAACGATAACTTAAAATACATATTCAAACGGCGGTTGAAGCTTTTGCTTATTTATGGCTTCCTGAGTATTGTGGCCATAACTTGTGTCTTTCCTCTATTGTGGATGATTGGTTCCAGCCTGAAGACACAGGCCACAGTGTTTTCCGACAATAGCCTTATTCCCGCCCACCCGGAATGGCGTAATTATTATTTGGCCTGGACCAAAGGGCAATTTGGGATATATTTTCTCAATAGCATATTCTATACCACTGTGGTTGTGTTTGGGATTATTCTTGTCTCTTCTCTTGCGGCTTATGGTTTCTCCCGCCTGAGGTTTCCCGGAAACAATTTGATATTCGGGATATTTTTGGCAGCGATGATGATTCCTTTGCCGGGAAGCTTCATTCCTTTATATATACTGGTCAACAATATGCGCAAGGTTCTGCTTTATTTTATGTCCGCGCTCAGCCCGCATCTGGCGGATATCTTTCCCGTGGGCTTTATTCAGCAGGCCACGGCCTTTATCCAGCATCAGGCCTTTCCCCGTTTTGCTTATATATTCTGTATGATTAATGTCGGGCTGTCTTTGAGTATCTATATCTTAAAGACCTTCTTCGATAAGATGCCCAAAGAGCTGGAAGATGCCGCGCGTATCGACGGGTGCACGAAATGGGGGATTTGGCGGCATGTGGCCCTGCCCCTGGCCCGTCCGGCGATAGCCGTAATTACAATCTTTAATGCCGTGAATGTCTGGAATGAGTATATCTTGGCTCAGCTTATTCTCTCTACTAAAGATACAATGCCCCTCCAACGGGGGCTGATTGTGTTTCAGGGTATGCATGTTACGGATTACCCATTACTTATGGCCGGGATGACGATGACCGCGATACCGATAATCTTGGTTTATTTGGCGTTTCAGAAACATATTATCAAAGGCATTACAGCCGGGGCGGTGGTGGGATGAGGACAGAGGCCAGAAGCCAGAGGTCAGAGGGGCGACTGTTTGCTTTGCTCGCTGGGGCGATGGACGAGGAGACAAAAAAACAAGCGTTCCTCGTCTCCGCGGAGCGGTCGTTCAACGTCCACTGTTTATCGTTTATTTGCCCTCTGCCTTCTGTTCTTTTTCTCCTATCCTCTGTCCTCTGTTTTCTGTCCTCTGCCTTCTGCCTTCTACCCTCTGATGTCTTTGCCCAAGACCTATCTTCCCGCCAGCTGGTAATCGATGCCCGCGAGGCGCAGGCAGCCAAAGAATATGACGCGGTGTTTGAATATACCCAAGAGTGTATCGACAGGTTTGCCGCGCGGGCCAGGGCCGAGCAGGCGGCATTGGGTGACCAGAAACAGGAAAGCGGCAAAGAGGAGGCTTATCAATCTTTGAACGATGTTGCCACGAGTTACTTTATCCGCGGCGAGGTCTATCTGGCCCAGGGCAAAGATGAGCAGGCAGTCGAGGTGTTTAACCTTATTATCCGCGACTACCCTTCGGCGCGGGCCTGGGACCCGCGGGGTTGGTTTTATTCTTTGGCGCAAAAATCCCGCGCCTCTCTAATCAAAATAAAGAACAAGGGCCCGGATAGGCCGCCGGCCGCGCCGCCTGCGCATCCCAAGACAAGGCTCAAGATACACGACCTGGGTACGGAAAAGATCGTCGATTACGAAAAATACGGCCATTTTGTCGGCGTGGGGACCAAGGACTACCGTTATGTAATTACCGACCAGGAGGGCTTAAGCCGCGCCGCAGGCGAGGGCATATATCCCAATACCACCAGTGTGCGCTGGAACCCCGGTTTCAACCCGGCGATGAAGCAGGGGCGGCTTAAGGGCTCGCATTGGGACTTCGTGCATAGCCCGGACTTAGAGGCGGCATTTTTCAAGTGGGCCACGGCCCCGGAGCCGCCGCCGGTTAAACTATATTATACGGCCTTGATCTTAGAGCGCGCGGGTTATTTCCGTCAGGCGATAAAGGCCTATTATGCGATAATCGTGCATTTTCCCCGCGGCATAGGCTGGACCTATTGGCATACCCCCTGGTATGTGGCCCAGGCGTCATTGCATAAGATAAAATATCTTGCCCTTAAGCATCCCGAGCTGGGGCTGCGCTTGCAGGGGGCGCGCATAGATATCGTCAACGGCTTCGACCAGGACATCAACAACGACATTATCATCGTCGATCCGGGAAAACTAAAAAAGGCCCTTCCCTGGTTGGGGGCGGCGCGGGCAAATGTTTCTCGTTGGCGCGCAAGACATACCTTGGGAAAGATTAAACGTAGCCTGGGGCAAGGCAAGGTTAGGTTGGCGCAATATCGCAACCACCATTGGCGGTTGTTGGTAGACGGACGGCCCTACTTAATCCA
>JBHHYQ010000032.1:0-8580 GCA_046757595.1 Candidatus Omnitrophota bacterium | reverse complement strand
GCCCTGAACAACCTAAACGGCGGCCTGGAGATATTTACCTCCGCGGCGATGGATATAGAGGCCGCGGTGGTTGCCGGCAGGGATATTGCCTTGACCTCGGGCGAAAAGGGGGCAATGACTGCCTTTGCGGATATCCGCAGCAGGTTCGGCGGCCGGATTGGCCTCGGGGCCGGGGGCGATTTTCTTCAGGCGGCAGGGATAATCTCTACCGCCGGCGATATCGCTATCACCGCCGACTACGACGGCGGGGGCCGGGGCGATATAATTCAAGCCGGCGGCAGTGTATCTGCCGATACCCTCTGGCTTATGGCCCCGGGGAATATTGCCTTGAATCGGCCCGACAACGATGTGGCCAGGCTCAGGGCCTTTTCCGCGATGTCCGGGGATATCGGCTATCGGGATAGGTCCGGGCTAATTCTTGATCAGGTCGAGGCTGCGCAGGGGACAATAAGCATAGAGGCCCGGGGGGATATAACCGCTACCTATGTAGACAGCTCTTTTACGGACAGCGGTTTAAACGATATAACCTTAACCAGCGCGCAGGGAGACATTCAGGCGATATGGATAAATGCGGGGACAAGGAATGATGTGTTTTTGAATGCCTCCTCAGGGGCCGTTACCCAGGACGGCCTTGCCGCCACTGATGTAATCGCAGGCGGGCTTATAATGGATACGGCTTACGGGATAGACCTGGATAGCGAGGCAACGGTTCTCTTGGTCGCCAATAGCCTATCCGGCGATATTACCATAGATAATCTTGGCGACTTATACGCGCAAAAGGTGCTCAATCAGGGAGGAGACATAAAAATCGCCACCCATTCCGATTTGTTCGTGGGAGAGATCCAGACCAAAGGGGATAACGATGTCTATCTTGCCGCGGCCGGCGGAAGCATTTGGGATGATTTGTTCGCTGATTCTGCCGACTTAAACTATATCCGGGGGGATTTAGTGGATTTGTCCGCGTCAAAGGATATAGGAAACAGGCTAATTCCCAACGGGGATATAGATGTGCGCGCCAATATCGTCAATGTCTCTTGTGGAGGGGACCTGGCCCTGGAAGAGAAAGACGGGGCAATATTCAACAATATCTTTGTGGGAGGAAAGATGGGGCTGGTCTTTCATGGTTTGGGGGTATTAGGCAACATTACCGCCGATGGTTTTGTCGATATAGAGGTGCCCGAAGGAGACATAATCGTAACTACCGGCACAATTACCTCAAATACATCAGGAGTCCGATTAACCACTGATACCGGCTCAATTTATGCTCAGGGCCCAGGCCCTCATATTGTAGCAAATGGCGATTCCTTCCTGAATGCTCCTCAGGGAAAGATAAGTCCGGATGGCGCGCCTTTAAATGTGTTTATCAGAGGAGACTTATATTTAGACATAGCCAATCTTTTTGTTACTTATCCCACAAGAGAGGTTTATGGTAACTTAATAGGGACAATTAATCCTTTAGGGACACCTTTGCTTATACCTACCAGTTTCCCTCAGCCATTAAACCCTCCTGGCTTTGTCTATTTTAATGCTAAACAAATCTGGCCTCCTAAGAGCAATGCCGACTATCAGTGGCTTTCCCAGCAGGTAGCAAGCAGGAATAAAAACTTTATCGTCCAGTACCGTCAGGAATCCTATAATAACCCCCGTTTTTTCCGTGAGGTAACAAGAGTTGCCGGAGACTATTTTGAGTCTCTTGAAGGTTTTCGTTTTGCCTCTTTTAATCCCACCCCTTCATTTTATGCCTACCATCCCTTAACCCCGGTAGACGCCTCAGCCTTTGAGGGAATAGCCTTGGATATAGGCGCCTATGAGT
Organism: Candidatus Omnitrophota bacterium; assembly: GCA_046757595.1. GTDB lineage: Bacteria > Omnitrophota > Gorgyraeia > Ghiorseimicrobiales > Ghiorseimicrobiaceae > JBHHYQ01. The sequence goes on along the minus strand of JBHHYQ010000032.1, from coordinate 6,767 downwards.
TTATTGAAGACAAGATAGACCTCAAAGAAGAATTATCCCCCTATCTGTTGTATCCTGGCGAAGAGGAAAGAAAGAGGGGCGAAGACATTATTTGATATTGAATTTACTTTTCTCCTCGTTCACTAAAAACGCAAAGGGAGGCGATAACCTTCCTTTTTTATTTGAGTTCAAATATAAATGATAGTATAATGGGAATAAATTTGGAATAAGCCCTAAAAAAGGAGGCAAAAGAATGAGAAGGATTTTAATCTTGATGTTGATGGCCGTTGTCTTGTGGGGCTGTGAGCAGGCGGTAAAGATAAGGCCGGCAATAAAGATAGGCAGAATAGAGGTTACTGCCAGAGAGTTTGAGGATGCCTTTAATTCATCCTCCTCTGCCCGGGAGACTCCCACAGCCAGAAAAGAATTTCTGGATACATTTATATCCAGAAAGCTTATTCTTAAAGAGGCGGAAAGGAAAGGGCTTGATAAAGACCCGGAATTCCTAAAAGATGTTCAGCTCTTCTGGGAGCAGTCTCTGCTTAAACTTATGCTTTCCAGAAAGATGAAGGAATTATCCACGGATATAAGAGTGGATGAAGACGAGGTAAGGGATTATTATTCCACCCACAGGGATAAGGAATTTTCGGGTAAATCAATAGCTGAGGTTCGCGATAAAATAAAGTGGCTTCTCTTTAACCAGAAGCAAAAAAAGGCCTTACAGCACTGGGCAGATTCTTTAAAGACAAAGGCCAGAATAGATATAGATTATAAGGCTCTGGGCATAAGCAAAGAATAGGAGGGGGTATGGAGAAAGGATACAAAATAAGGCATTTTTTTATTGATAAAAATTTCCAGACAAAGTTTATCTTAAAATTCTGCGCCATTGTCATTATATCCTCTTTGTTGATAGCCGGGCTTTTGCTGTTTCTTTCTCAGGGCTCAACCACTGTGGCCATAGAAAACACAAAAGTCTTGGTTAAAAAGACTGCCGATTTTATCCTTCCCATACTTGTTCAGACCATAGTGGTAGTGCTGCTATTTTCTTCTCTGGCAGTAATAATCGTTACCTTATTTGCTTCTCACAAAATCTCCGGCCCGCTTTACAGATTAAAAAGAGAAGTGGAGGCCTTAGGCCAGGGAGACCTTAGGAGAAACTTTAACATAAGAGGTGGTGACCAGCTCCAGGTGTTTTCTCGGGCACTTAAAGAAATGTGCAATTCATTGGCGCAGAGACACCTGCGCCTGAAAGGAAAAATCAGCAAATTTAGAGAATATGTAGAGGGCAACTTATCAGATGAGAACAAAAAACAACTTTTTGAAATTTTAGATGAAGTAGAAAAAGAGATAAATAACTTCAGGGTTTAATGAATAAGTTGGCTTTGGCTACGGCCTTTGTTCTTATTGTATCTACCTGGGCACTTGCTCAGGAAGAAAGTTTGCATCTTATTGTCGAGGGAAAGTATCTCACTGTCTATGGCGCTGGAGATTCGGACATTTTCTCCTTGCTGGAGAAGATAAAATTCAACTATTCTTTACATCTAAGGGGCATTTTAAAAAATAACAGGCAGGATTTGAAGACATTACTGGCCAACACCTTAGATGCCCTTTACTTAGAGGTATCCGATATCTTAGATATCCATATATACAGCTACCATGGCAAAATTTATATCTTTGCTAATAAAAGCGATGTATCGGCAGTGGCGGAAAGATATTCCAAAAAAGCTTTCAGTGCCAACGGCTTTTATCTGCATGAAAAAAATGCCATATATATCTCTTCTGCAGATTTGACGTTAGGGGCCTTAGCCCATGAGATTGCCCATGCCATAATCTCTCACTATTTTGTAGTCCCGCCTCCCCCCAAAGTTCAAGAAGTACTGGCAGGCTATGTGGAATACAGCCTGAGAAGACATACAAATACTTTGCCCTAAGAGATCTTCTTCTGGCAAGTGAGGATATTTCTCTTTGGCTAACTGCCAGGGAGTTTTGTTTTCTTTACAAGAGTTCGGCCTCCGGCCTCCTGGGCCTCTCGGGAAGGGGGGGTACGATTTCTCTTACCATTCCCAAAATTTTTTTCAATCATCCTGACATTATTTAAATAGTGAGGTATAGAAGATTGTAACCACAACTGCGAAAGATAACCAAGGCTAAAAAGAGCTAAAGGGCAAAAAAGTTAAAAAAATGCCCCATAGCCCTCAAAATCTGTTATTTTGTATGGTAAGACAACCAACAAAAAACAGGAGGGCATATGAGGCAATTAAATTATACCACCAAAAGGAAAAATGCCGCGAGCATCCGTTAATGAGACAAAAAGTGACAATAGAGCGAAAAACGAAAAGCGAAAACCGAGAATCGAAATCAGTGACTTGGTGACCTTGTCCTCAGCGCCATCTGCGGTAAATTATTAATAACATTGTGACACAGTCTGATTGTCGGTTTTTGTCTCATCCCAATATCCAGTCCTCAATCCCTAAACCTCCTGCCAGGGGATAGCGGTTATTTGCTGGGTAATCTCCAAGGGCTCGGGGCAGCGGCAGATGATAAAGCCGCGTTTGGCCTGATGGGGATATTCCCGCAGGAAACAGATAAGATGGCGGGCATCGGCCTGGCGGGGGTGTTCGGTCCACTTTACCTCAATAGGAATAATCTCGCGTGGCGTCTTAAGCACGATATCCACCTCGGCCCCGGATACCGCGCGCCAAAAATAAAGTCCAAACCCCCGCCCCAGGTATGCGCAGCGGTGCCAAAGTTCGATAACCGCCCATTGTTGGAATAATGTCCCGGCCTGCAATTTCAGGATCTGGGGATTTAAGGGGAGGCGGGCTAAGGCATTGCGCACCCCTAAGTCAAAGAAGTAAAATATGGGCGTGGTCAACAGTCGCTTTCTTGCCCCCTGAGTAAAGGGCAAAAGCAGGTAGCCGATAAAGGTCTCTGTCAGCACCTGATAGAAGGAACGCAGGGTGGCTACGGGCACCGCTGCCCGTTGGGAGAGCCTGGTGAGATTTATCAACTGGCCGCTTTCCAGCGCCGCCAATTCCAAAAACCGGCTGAACGGGCCGATATTGCGCACCAGGGCCTCCCGTCGTATCTCTTCTTCCAGATAGACCTCGGCGTAAGACTCCAATGTTGCCGCTTTGCTTTCCCTCTTTTCCTGGCTTATGCCGGGAAGATTGCCATAGATAAGGATGTCCTTTATCTTGGCTTCGGCAAACCCAGGGGAGAACCCTTTGTCCGGCTTAAGGGGCAGGATGTGGGAAGGGCGTGGCCTTTTTCGCTCAGCGCTGATTAAAGGAAAGAGATGATATTGGTGCAGGCGGCCGGGGAGCAGATTCGCCGCGCAGGAGCGTAGTTTGCGCGCCGAGCTTCCCGTAAGGATAAATTCATAGCGCCGGGGATTTTCGTCGTAGAGCAGTTGGATATCGTCGAGCAGGGCGGGAACCTTTTGTATCTCGTCGATAAGCACCCTTGTCCGTTTTTTTGTACGGGCACGCAATATCTTTACCAGTTCATCCGGCCGGCGTTCGAAACGCAGGCGCTGCCGGCGGTCCTGAAGGTTGATAAACAGGGCCTGCGGCCGGCTTAGACGTCGCAAGAGGGTCGACTTGCCAGTCTGACGCGCCCCGAAGATAAGGCGCACCTTGTTGCGCGATACACCGGAATTCAACACCCGCTCTATCCAGCGGGGGAAGCTACCTCTGTCCATTTCTCCTCCCGGGTTAATAATCCCACAATACATTCTTTATCTCAATGTAAATTATACTGTATTGTGGACATTATGTCAAGAGATTTTATTTGTTATTTGACCAAGGGAGGCAGGTCATTCTATATATTCTGCTATATCCGCGGTTTCCCCCGCCGCATAGGGCGAAAAGAGGGCCCTGTGGTGAGCCGCAGGCCCTGAGCTGCGGCCGTGAGCCTTCGGGGGTTATTCGCCAGAGGCGGTCCTTGACGATGTCCCGAAATACAGCAAAAATTTTTATTAACCCTTGACTTGTTAATGAGGCAATTTAGAAGCCAGGATTTTGCCCGTAGGCAAGGCGCGCGACCCATCCACTGGATGGGTCCCCGACGCAGCATACGGGCAAAAGACGGCTTATAAGCGTTCAGTTGGTAGCGCGAAGGTTGATAAGTTATAACATATTGATTTGCAATATGTTGCGCAGTTCTGACACTAAAATAAAAAAGTGGAGGGTGGAATGAATAGGAGGATAATTATTATTGTCGGGTGTATCGTCGCGTCTGTTTTTCTGTTTTTTATTGTCACGGGAAAAAAGAAGGGCGTCGAGCGGGTTTCCGGGGGGAAGAGGCCTGTTCGGCAAGGGAAGGGTGCCGCCGTCGGCCGGGACAATGCGCCGGGCCTATTGTCTGCGGAAAAATTGTTCGCCTTGGCCCAACATCAGGAGGGGGAGAATAAATTATTAAAGGCGCGGGAAAGTTATGAGCAAATCCTGTCTCTTTATCCGGGATACCGTAATATAGAAAAGGCGCAAAAGAAGCTGGAGGAGATTAATGTGAAGATTATATTTTCTCCTTCGGTCATCGGTGAAGATGGTAAATATTATGAGGTTCGCCCCGGGGACAACCTAAACAAGATCGCCCGCAAGTTCGCTACGACCGTAGGGATGATAAAAAGGATAAACGGCCTGAAGTCGGATATAATCCGCCCACGTATGAGGCTTAAGATATGGACGGGTAAGTTTAGCGTGTTGGTGGACAAGTCGCAAAACGCCCTGATGCTTAAGTCCGGCGATAAGATTGTCAAGACCTATACCGTGGCTACGGGGAAGAACAATTCCACCCCCGTGGGAAAGTTTAAGATTGTCAATAAACTCGTCGATCCGGTATGGTTCAAGCCCGGGGTAGCCGCAGTCGTCCCCCCTACCAGCCCGGAAAATGCCTTGGGCTCGCGTTGGATGGGCCTGGATATTCCCGGTTACGGCATCCACGGGACAAGGAATAACAACAGTCTGGGTTTGCAGGTTACGGAAGGATGTATTAGGCTGAGCAATAAAGATGTAGAGGAGCTGTATTCTATCCTCCCCGCAGGCGCAGAGGTAGAGATTATTGACTGAGACAAGATTATGGGCGATAAGTTGACCCTGGCGATAAAAGGGATGCATTGCGCCGGATGCGCGGCGAATATCGAGGCCGCCTTAAGAAAGATAGGCGGTGTATCCGATGTCGGTGTCAACTTCGTCCAGGAAAAGGCCTATATAGAGTACGACCCCCGTTTGTTGACCCCGCAAAGGATTAGGCAGGCAATCAAGGATGCCGGCTATATCCCTTCCGATGATACCACAAACATTTCTTCCTCAGAAGATCGACTCGATACCTTAAGAATGAGGCTTGTCTATAGCGCGGCATTGGCTGCGCCGTTGATTTATCTTGCGGCGGCCCAGGGGTTTGGCCTGCCTATCCCCGCATTTATCCGGGCCAACATCGCCGCTGTCCAGTTTCTTCTCTGCACCCCGATTATCTTTGCCGGCCGGGAGTTTTTCCTGCGGGGGATTAGAGCCGCGCTTAAGACGAGACAGGCAACGATGGACACCTTGATTGCCCTGGGCGTGGGCTCGCTTATGGCTATAGCCTTTATCTCTCCCTGCTTATCTTAGCCGGGCACGGCCACTGCGCCGGCAAGCATCTCTATTATGAAACCGCGGGTTTCCTGATAGTGTTTATATTATTGGGGAAATTCCTGGAGGCCGCGGCCAAAGGCAAGACCAGACGGGCCATAGAAGGTTTGTCCAGGAGCATGCCCTGGATATTTCCCGTGGAGAAAAGGAAAGGCAACGGCTGGAACAAGAAGGTAAGACCGTGGTGTATATCTTTGTGGAAAATAATCTTTGGGGGGTAATTGCTGTTGCCGATACCCTCAAGCATACTTCCCGTGCGGCAATAAGCGCATTGAAGAGATTGGGCAAGCAGGTGGTTATGATCAGCGGAGACAACCGCCGCACGGCCTTGGCTGTGGCCAAACAGGTGGGGATAAGACAGGTTTTTTCCGAGGTCTTGCCCGAGGATAAAAATCGTAAAGTGCGGCAGCTACAGGAAGGGGGAGAGTTTGCGGCCGCGGTAGGCGACGGGATAAACGATGCCCCGATGCTGGCCCAGGCCGATATAGGGATTGCTATCGGAGCGGGCACGGACATTGCTCAGGAGTCTGCGGATTTCGTGTTGATTAAAAACGACCTGCGGGATGTGGTCGTGGCCCTGGACATCTCGGCCTATACGATGAGAAAGATAAAACAGAACCTGTTTTGGGCCTTTTTCTATAACAGCTTGGCTATCCCACTTGCCGCCGGACTGCTTTACCCCTGGACGGGATTTTTGCTCAACCCTATGGTCGCCGGCGCGGCAATGGCCTTTAGCTCGGTCTCCGTAGTCGCCAATTCCCTCTCGATGCGGCGATATAAAAATAAATAAAAAATACTTGACATAGGGTGGGGGGGTAGGGTATAATAGATCGAATGTTACCCATTCGGTAAGTTCAGGGCTTCGCTCAGGGCGAGGAGGATGGCAGTATAATGGAAGGACAAAGGATGAAACAGATTACTACGCATAACGAGAATTTGGTGGCTTTAAGACGTATCGAGGGGCAGATACGCGGCGTGGCCAAGATGATAGAAGAGCGCCGTTATTGCGTCGATATCCTTACCCAGCTTCATTCTGTTGTCGGGGCGATTTTACGGGTGGAGGACAAGGTGCTTAAGAAGCACCTTCAGGGTTGCGTTACGCGGGCATTCCAGGGCAAGTCGGAGACAGACAAACAGAAAAAGATAGCCGAGGTC
>JBHHYQ010000031.1:0-8682 GCA_046757595.1 Candidatus Omnitrophota bacterium | reverse complement strand
AGACCCGCAACCCGGTAAACGACCCCGGGCCCAAACCCACGGCCAAAAGATCTATATCCCGCTTACGGATATTATATTTATCCAACAAACGTTGCAATAGCGGAAACAATAATACGGAATGCCTCAGACCGACATCCCTCCTGCAACCAAAGACCATCCCCTGCTTATCACCCAGGGCAATAACCAAAAACTTCGTAGATGTATCTATAGCCAATATGTTCAATTTACTTATCCAGACTTATCCTTCTCTTCTCTTTATCCAAAACATCTATCTTTATCCGCAAATAGCCGCGCGGCAGGTCCGGGCCCATCCTCTCGGCCCATTCTATAACGTTCACCCCCCCGCCGTAGAGATATTCATCGAAGCCCAAAACAGAAATATCCTCTTGCCTCAGGCGATAAAGATCAAAGTGATAAAGCGGCAGGCGGCCGCCGTTATATTCATTGACTAAGGCGAAAGAGGGACTAACCACATCACGGGGCGATATCCCCAGCCCGCGGGCAATCCCCTTTACCAATATCGTCTTGCCCGCGCCCAGGCCGCCAAAAAGCCCCACCACCGCCCCCGGCCCCAATCTCTTTGCCAGCCCCTGCCCAAACTCCATTGTCTCTTCCACGCACCGGCTAATCATCTATCTGTTTTCCAAAATCTTCCTGGCCTGGGCAACTATCTTATCGTCGGGCATCAACCCTGGAGAGGAAACCGCGCGATGAGGAATGTTGATGTGAACCTTGTCGGGATTTATCCTGGCCACGATATCCCTGAAGCGAACGATGCTTTCCGGGTCATCGTTTTCCCCCTTAATCAACATTATCTCCAAATAAATCTGCCCCCTGAACTCCTGCCTCAGCTCTACCAGCCCGGAGACGACATCCCCAAAACTCACCCCGGGACAGGGACGGTCTATGCGCCTGAATGCCCGCTCATCCGCGGCATCCAGAGACGGCACTATCAAATCCACACCCATTATCTCGCCGCGCGCCCGCCTGTCTGCCAACAAGGCGGAATTGGTTATGAGGGCGACGGGGATGACGCTAAACTCTTTTATCCGACAAATCAAAGCGGCAATGCCCTTATTCAATGTCGGCTCTCCGAACCCGGAAAATGTGATATAATCAACGGCTGTCCCCTCGCAGGACAATATCGATAATGCCCGGCGCAACTCATCGATAATATCTCCCGAAGGCAGATATTCTTTCCTGGCAATCGTCTTGAGGGTCGTCCGGCCTAACTGGCAATAAACGCAATCGAAAGGACAGACCTTATACGGCGTAAGGCAAACCCCCAAAGACGCCCCCAACCTCCGGGAGGCAACCGGCCCGTAGATGTATCGCATTATTTTATCTGGCTCTTCTAATTATAGTGATACAAACATAAAAATTAACGAATATAATCCCTGAAATCAACATTTTTCCCTAATTCCTGCTTGATCCTCCTGATCCGCTCAGAGGTATAAGGGTGGGTGCGGTTGTAAAACAACGGGCGGACAGGCCTATCGCGATTTATCTTTTGCAGCTTGCGCAGGAATGTGATCATCGCCTCCGGCTTAAAACCGGCCCGGGCCGAATAACGTAGTCCGACCTTATCTGCCAAAAGCTCATCCTGGCGGGAATAACCCAAAAGTATCTGGTTAAAGGCAATATCCGCCCCCTGGATTGCCCCGCGGGGAGACTTGGCCACGGAGACCGCCAGTATCCTGGCCAACATATAACCCATCGAGGCCTGGAGTTTTTTTATGCTGTGCCGGGCAACGATATGCGCGACCTCGTGCCCGATAACCCCGGCCAGCTCGTCGTCAGTGGCAATATCCAAAAGCCCCTTGTTCACATAAACAAACCCCCCGGGCAGGGATATGGCGTTTACCTCCTCGGCGTCCAGGGCCTTGAAATAATAGACGATGTCCCTGCGATCGCAGGCCGCGGCAATCTTTTCTCCGATGCGCTCCACCCTCTCTCCCCCCGCGGCCGCAGACAATACCTTATATTTTTTCTCTACCTGGCGGGATATCGAACGCCCGATATTGACCTCTTTTTCCGTAGAATAAAGTAAAAATTCCCGCCTTCCCGTAGCCAGGTTATACTCGGAGACGCAACCGGAAGATATGCCGCACAAAATGACCCCAAAGACAAACGCAACGATAAGACTGCCTTTCATCTAAAATCATCTCCGCTGAATATCGCCTCCAGGGGGCAGCCCAGCTCCGCCAGGGCCTGTTTTGCCCCCTCCTGGCGATCAACCAGAACAATCGCCTGCTTAACAATTACCCCCCTATCTCTGAACAACCGCACGCAGTCGACAAGCGATGCCCCGGATGTAGCCACATCGTCGACAATAATTACCCGATCCCCCCTGTCCAGACCAGCCCCTTCCACCCGCTGCTTCATCCCATAACCCTTGGCCGCCTTCCTTACCAAAAATGTGTCTACAGGGGACTTGTTCAAAAAAGACAAGGCGGCTATCCCCCCTACTATCGGGTCCGCGCCTAATGTCGGCCCGCCTATGGCCCTGATATCCTGCCCCTTAATCATACGCAAAATTATCGTCGCCGTCAAATAGGCCCCCTCAGCGCTTAAGGTCACCCGGCGGGCATCGAGATAATAATCGCTTACCTTGCCCGAAGACAACACCACCCGCCCCGGCCTATAGGCCTGGGCCTTGAGCAGGGAAAACAAATTTTTTCTGTAATCGGACATTTTTTGTTGACCTTTAGGCAAAAATGGGTTATACTATACTGGTTGGCCGGGATGGTGAAACTGGCAAACGCGCAGCGTTCAGGGCGCTGTGGGCGCAAGCCCTTGAGGGTTCGACTCCCTCTCCCGGCAATTATATCCACGCCGCCATATATCCTTATATTACCTAAGATGATTTCAAAAGTCAAGAGATTTTATCGCGGTGAAAATCAAACAAAACCGAACAAACTATCGTTAAAGACTCCGGAGATTTCAAAAACGATAAAAACAGGGGGCATTTCAAAAAAAACGCATCAAACCACAGCTGCGGGAGTTTTTAACTTCAGATCGCGCATAAAATCCTTGACTTCATTGTTCAAAAAGATACAATAGATATTATGGACAAAAGAATAACTATGTCTATCGTCATTTTACTCGCTTTATTAGTATTTATTCCCCCGGTCTCTTTACGGGCGCAGTCGATGGCAGGAGAATATCTGCTGGAACTGGGGCAGGAATATTATCGCGCCGGGCGCTATCAAGAGGCATTGACCGAGTTCGATAAGGCATTAAAGCTCAATCCCGATGACCAACGGGCAAAAAAATACATCCGTTCGATAAGGCAAAGGATCTCCCCCGCGCCTATGCGACGACAACCCCTTAAAGACAGGCGCAGCCGGGATGTCTTCCGCGCCTTTCCGCCGCAGCAACATCATCAACCCGGGGCGGCCGATAAACAAGACGAGATTCGCCGTCTAATCATCGAACAGACCTTAAGCCATCTTCAGGCCCGGGCGCCACAGGGCCCATCGGTAAGTAAGCCCACGCGAGGCGAGGCCAGCGCGGCAGAAACACGGCGCAAAGAACAATCTATCGCCGAAACAGATGTCTCTCCCGCAGGACTAACGAATAACAAAAAAGATGGGCCAAGGCAAACCACCCCCCCGGTTATCTACCACGCCCCTGATGAGAAGCCGGAATATCCCCCGTCTTATTATCCCGAATACACCCAGCAAACCGAAGAAAGAAAAAAAGTCAAAATAAGCGGAGAGGTAAGGTCGGCCTTGGGCATAAATGCCAACAATGACCTAATCTGGAAACAGGCCAACTCCGATTATACCGGCGTGCCCCAGGAAAAAAACTGGCGATATCTCTGGGGCGACAAGCGGCACAACACCTTCGACCCCAAGATATACGACAGCCTGAAACTGGATTTGGAGGTTGCGCCCAGCTCCTCGTTGACCTTCTTTTCCCAGATCGCCGTAGACCCCTGGACCTTCGTGGGGACCAAAGACGCCTCGACGACCTCTACGGCCGGAGGCGACACCGTAGACATTACCTTCAAATACTGGTCCGGAGACAACCGTACCCTGAACGAGATATACCGTTCGGACAAGGGCAATATCATAAACATCGAACAGTCCAAGGTTGTCGACGGAAAGACCAGCCCGTTGACCCCTGCGGGAATCAGCGACTGGAACACCTCTTTTAATTCCATAGGACAAACCAAGGTAGATATGCGATACCGCCCCCTGCGCAAGCTGGGGCTCGATTATAAAGACGACTTCTTTAAGCTGCGCGTCTTCCCCATCTCGGATCAATACGAGGCCTTAACCAGCGACGACCCCCTGCGGCTTTCCAACAACCATGTCTGGTGGGAAGAAAGCCCCTGGCTGGACGAATACGAACCCTCGCGGATGTTCAACCCCGACGACGGAACCAACCCCACCAAGCCCGGGCGCTGGATACGCCGCCTCTCCTTCGTTGCCCGCGACAGCGACTACAATCGTTTGACATTCCTGCGCGGGGCATCCCTTTCCTTAGGAGAAGACAATCTTAAATTTACCCTGGCTGCGCCAATGAGCCTCTGGGATAACTACGACAATGCCAACAGTGTCGACTTTGCCTCGCGGGGCAAATTCTCCTTCGGCAATCTCGCCCTCGGGTTCACGGCTACAACGAAGTTAGGGTTAGATAAAGCAAACTTAGAGGCAAGAAACTATGTCTTGGGTATAGACAGCGACTGGGAACTGATGCAGGGGCTGCACATAATAAAAGAGGTTGCCGCCAGCTACACCCGTATCAACGAGGTAATCAGCACTGCGGACAGCTCGCAAAGCGATAATGCCTATGACGGCGCGGCCTACACCTTAAGGCTGCGCAAAGACAAAGAAGTGACCCGGGGAGAAAAGACGGAAAGGTTCAGTACGCTCGATCTATCCTTTACCCATATGGAAAAAGATTTTTTCCCCGGGCTATCCAACTATCGCTATACCCGCTCCGACCGCTTTTACAGCCGGCACGTCTCCTTTGCCGAACTCGACCCCAAAGACGCAGAGATCAGGCTGGGCGACGGGGTGGATCGCGGCCGGCGCGTCCTAAGCATAACCCTCTATGACCGCCTCTTAGGCGATCGCTTCGAATACCTGATAAGCAACCGCTATATCAACTCCGACACCAATAAGTTCGTCGAGAACGCATCGCGCCTGGAATTAAGCGGAAGACTCAACTCCAAACTAAAAGCAAAACTTTTAGGCTGGTATCTGCATCTTCCTAAGACGCGCAAAAACGAAGACCCGCTTATCTATGCCAAGACATCCTATGCCCTATCGGATTACTTTATCGACAACGAGGGATTTATCGAGAATACCAGCATTAGCGAAGACAAGAATGCCGATATCGGCGGCGGAGGCCTGGGGCTCCGTTACAAGATTAACCCCCAGGTATCCCTGGAAGGCATTTACGAATACACCAACGACCCGGGAGACTTCCCCCGTATCCTGCTTGCCGATAGTTATGTCGGCACCAGCCAGCTAAAAGAAGGGATACTTTATGACAATGTTATCCCCTTTATTTACGACCAAAGTTTCTTCGACCTGCCGCCCTATGAATACTACAGCATCGTCAAAAGCCGCATCCTGTTTGCCCCCACAGATAAGCTCGACATCACCCTAAGCTTTACCCGCAACAGCAACCGCTTTGCCGCGGGCATAGACGACAATATCAACCACTACGGATTAGAGGCAAGATACCGGCCTACGGAAAAGACGGAGCTTTGGGCAAAATACATCTATTCCCGGCTCATCGATGTCTACAGGATGAACAAAGAAAGAGACATCTTCTACGAAGGCCATCACAATCTTTTTCTCGCCTCCAAATACAATATCGACGATAACCAATCCCTGGAGTTCCTCTTCGGGGAATTCGTCGGTTACGACGACCCCTACCAGGACGGCAAGTGGTCCCTTTCGGCCCTGGACACCCAACACCTGTTCCGTATCTTTTACCGCAGGAAGTTTTAGGACAAAATGATAACCGCCAAAAGGAATATTATTTATCTTATCGTATTCATCCTGGGGGTATTCGTCGCCCGGGGGATATTTTCCGCAATAAGCCGCAAACCGGAAGAGCCAAAAACAACAACAAAGGCGCCCGTTGTCGCAAAAAGAAAAAAGAAGAAACCTTCGATTGCCCCGGCCATCAAGCCCCGCAAGAAACACCCCTCTTCCGTCATCAACCAAACACCGCCGACGAAAAAAGACATCACCCTCCCCGAACTCCATCTCAGCGGCATCGTCCAAAGCGGCAACCAGGCCTGGGCAATTATCAACAACCGAATTGTCAAGGTGGGGGGCAAAATAAAACAGGCCAAGGTCACGGCGATATATAAGAATAAGGTAGAGTTAATCTTTCAGGGGGAAAGGTTCAGCCTGAGGGTAAAGTAGCGCTTTATGAAATTAGTTGTTGCCGGGAAATAAACTTTACCTTTTAGCCGTCGCCTAAAAGGTAAAGTTTATTGAGTTTATTCCCGCCAGAGGCGACGAATGGTCTTTGGTCTTTAGTCTTCAGTCTTTGGTCTTGTTTATCCGTTCTAATGCAAATAACTATTGCCAAGAGTTCCGGGTTCTGTTTTGGCGTGCGCCGGGCGATAAATATCGGGAAAAGGATAACCCGTTCCCGTAAAAATGTCTATATCCTGGGAGATATCGTACACAACAACTTCGTGGTGCGGCAGCTAAGCGCCTGCGGATTAAAAAGGATACGTCGCCTCGCGCCGCAAAGAACAAAAGATGCCGTATTGATAATCTCGGCCCACGGCGCGCCGAAAAAGACCTTCCTTAGGGCGCGGGCCTTAGGATACAAGATAGTCAATGCCACCTGCCCTAAAGTCAGGGAAATATACAAAATCGGCCGCGACCTGGAAAAGACAAACCGCATCATTATCATCGGAGACCGCAATCACGAAGAGGTAAGGGGTATCGCCGGCCAGCTTAAGCAAAAACCTCTCACCATACAATCCCCCGCGGATATACCAAAACGCATACCAAATCCCGGCCTAAAAACAGCTGTGCTCACCCAATCCACCCAAAGCCGGGAAAACATTCAAAAGATTATGTCCCGCCTGCGCCGGGCTATGCCCGCGGCAAAACTCTATAACACCGTCTGCCGCACCACCCGCATAAAGCAAAAAGAGATAAAAACCCTGCCGCGCCAAAACGATATCGTCATTATCGTAGGCTCTGCCAGCAGCGCCAACACCCGCCGGCTTTATGAGATCTCGCGCGAGATAAACAAGAAAACCTACCGCATCGAAACCGCGGAGGAGTTAAAGAGAAAATGGCTGAAGGGAACAAACAAGGTGGGGATTATGGCCGGGGCCTCCACCCCGGATGTAATCGTCAAAGAGGTAATCGAGAGAATCAACCGCTACCCGGCAGCGAAGCTGCGGGGTATGTTATAGACACCATCCACCTCGGACGGATAATTTTATCTCTACGGTTCATTCGCTATCAATGCACAACCAATGTCATCTATCAACCCTTGACCCGCCACAAACGAAAACACAACCAGAGAAAAAACATTACTACTATAGGCAACCTAATCTTGGCCGCGCGGATTTGTTTCTCGCGAACCAATTGCCGGACCCTGCATTCGATTGATCCCAATTCTTTTGAGGCCTGACGCACAGCTAAATATCCTTTGGTCCCGTTTCAGGACTTTCTTTGAGATCTCATCCAAAATTATATTGCAATTCGCTCTCTTTTAATCTCTAATTTTGTAACGAAACCTACCCCCCCTACCCCGCCACCCTATCCAGCTCTTCCTTCTTTATGCCGAAGGCGTGTTCCGGGCCGGGAAACTTTCCCTGTTCGACCTCTTGTTTATATAACTTAACTGCCTCGGATATGGACCGGGAAAGGTCGACATATCTCTTTACGAACTTAGGGACAAAACGGTCGAACAGCCCCAACATATCGTGGGTCACCAAGACCTGGCCGTCGCAGCCAGGGCCGGCGCCGATACCGATAGTGGGTATGCTTACAGCCTGCGTAATCATCGCGGCAATCTTGTCCGGCACACACTCTAAGACGATACTAAAACACCCGCGCCCCTCTAAGTCTTGGGCCTGTTTGATCAGCCGACGCGCGGCCTCGGCATCCCGGCCCTGCACCTTGAACCCGCCCAGCTTATCCGCAGTCTGGGGCGTAAGCCCAATATGCCCCATAACCGCAATCCCGGCCCCGGCAATCGCCCGGGTAATCTCTAAGCACCTGTCGCACCACTCTAATTTAACCGCATCTGCCTTGGCCTCGCGAATAAACCTCTGGGCATTTTCCCGCGCCTCTGGCGCGCTTTTATCCTGGTAGGCCTCATAAGGCATATCCCCGACCACCAATGCCCGGCGCGCGGCCCGAGTTACGGCCCGGGTGTGATAAAGCATCTCCCGCATCCCCACCTCTTTGGTAGAAGAAAGCCCTAAGACGACATTGGCCAGGGAATCGCCGACAAGGATAATATCCACCCCGGCCTTATCCACAATCCCGGCCAAAGGATAATCATAGGCCGTAAGCATCGAAATCCTCCGCCTACCCTTACTCTGTAAAATCTCCCCGACAGTAACCTTATCCATTATCCCTCCCACCCCAATATCAATTAGGCCTGGGGCCGGGGCCTGGGGCTTGGGTGTTGGTATTAGGTAGCGCCTGTCCTGCGAGTTGCGAGTTCGGCTGC
>JBHHYQ010000030.1:0-8811 GCA_046757595.1 Candidatus Omnitrophota bacterium | reverse complement strand
CGGGCAAAATCCTGGCTTCTAAATTGCCTCATTAACAAGTCAAGGGTTAATAACTCAATAAACTTGTATTGTGGCGCCAATCTTCGTCCCTTTACCGGGGGCAGTCTTTATCCATAACCGTCCCCCCAACAACTCTATCCTCTGGCGCAAGCCGTTCAATCCCAGCCCCAACCTGTCTTCTTTGCGGCGACGGGGACGGGACAGATAGACCGAATAATCAAAACCCCGTCCGTCGTCGGCGACCTGCAAAAACAACCTCTTGCCTTTCTCTTCCAGGGTTACTTCGACATTATTGGCGCAGGAATGCTTGACGATATTGGTTAACGCCTCCTGCGCCAAACGATATAGGGCCAGGCTCTGCTCCGCAGGGGCGTTTATGCCTGCCTTGGGCCGGTGATAAATATAACGCCGTTCGCCCATCTGCCGCTGCTTTTCCACCAATGCCCCAATACTATCCACCAGCCCCAAATCGTCCAATTCCGGAGGGCGCAATAACTCCGAAATACTATGCCCTTTATCGATTAGCCCGGAAAGAATATCTTTCCCCTTAACAATATTATCTTTAGGATCCCGATACTCTTCGGGGATGCCCTTATCGATTAGGCCCAAATAAATCTTCAGCGCGCTGAGATCCTGGCTTAACTGATCGTGAATCTGAAAAGAAAGGTTTCTCCGCTCCTCCTCTTCTAGATTAATCATCCGCCGAACAAGCAACTCCCGATTTTTACGCTCGTTGCGAAAACTACGGTAGACGAAATATGTAACCACCCCACCCAAAATAATACTGCCAAACAGGCTAATCTCTAAAAATAATAAGGAAACATACTCTTCTTTATGCGTGATATCCAGTTGTCTCTCGATATCGCCCAGATTATTCTTGCTTAACACCTCGACCAGAAAATCATCGATGCGATAAAACTCCCCTTCGAAATCCATAAACAGCTGATTTATCCCCGCCTTGTCCTGATCGCGGCTATCTATAGATGCGATGATCTTTTTGCCCATCTCCGACAATTCTTTACCCCTCCTGCCTAATGTCACAGCCCATTGCTTCTGTCGAGGCGAATCAGCCAAAGAAGAATACATTGCCAGATAAGACATAAATTGAGAAGATGCCCGATTGATCTTTTCTATGTCCGCGGCTAACGGAACGGCGCGCAGGTAACGGGAAACCTTCCAAAAGACATAATTACGCACCCCGGCGGCATAAAGGGTATTGTTTACCTTCATCTCCAAAATCATCCGTTCCCGAGGAAGATGCCTCCGCCCCAATTGTTGTATCGTCTTGCTCAAAGAGCCAATACGCGCAATCCCAATTACACCAATAGCTAAGGTAAGGACTAAAAACACTCCAAATCCAATCAACAACCTTTTTTCTCTCACAACATTACCTTAGCCCATCTATCCAACTCTGAACATCATCTTTATCTTTCGCATCAGGCTTAAGCCTTAAATATTCAAGATAATTACGCGCCGCGCTTTGGCGATCTTTGATAAAATGCTCGTAGAGTAATCCTAAGTTATAATAAGCATCGGGGTTATTGGCATCGAAATCCAAAGATTTTCTAAACGTGTCTTCGGCTAAGTCATAAAATCCCGCATTGACATATGCCACGGCCAGGTTATAATACAATACCGCCTTTTCCAAACGGAATTCTTCTTTTTGCCGGGATAATTCATCATTGGACTCGGTGATTTTATTTTCCAGTTTTTCCTGCCGCGCCTGCAATTGCTTAATACGCTGCTTATTTTCTTTATCTTTATCCGACTGCCGTCTATTATCATAATCGCATTTTTCTTTCAGGGCAGAGAACTCTTCTTCTAAGCGCGCCTTTTCTTCCTTCATCTGCGAAGTAATCTCCAAAAAAGAAACCGCCTCTTTCTTCAATCTTTTATCCTCATTCTTCAATCTCCTGTTTTCCTCCTCCTGATGGGATACTTGCTGTTTCATATCATCTATCAATTTTTCGCACTGAATAAAGGCCTGGCCTTTTCTTTCCTTCGCCAAGAATAAAAATAGGCCTCCCCCCAAAGAAACAACCAGGGCAATAACCAAAGCGGCAATGATCGTTGTGGATTTCATCGAATTCCCCCTAATCTCCGATTGTCTCGATAATCGACTGGATCCTCTGACGATCCCGTCCATGAGGATTAAGCTGCATGTAACGTTGCAGATATTTCAAGGCTGCATCCTTATCATTACGATAATACTGATAAAGCAGGCCCAAATTATAATAGACCTCGGCGTTATCGTTCGTAAAGCTCAAAGATCGTTCGTAGGCCTTTATCGCTTCATCGAATACCTTAGCCTGGGTATAAGCCAACCCCAAGTAATAATAAAGACTACCCCGTTCTTTCCTGAAGCCGATCTTCATCGCCGATATTTTATCGGCCAGTTTCTCTTTTTCGCGGGATAGCTCCCGGTAGGATGCGATTTTACCGGCATATTCTGCCAGGGAATCATTCAAAGAGGCGATCTCTTGTTTCTGCCGTTCCAATACCTGCTGCAATTGTTTATTCTTTCCTTCCCTGTTCCGGACATCGGCAACAAGGGCAGCATTTTTCTTCTCCAGCTCAATATTTCTTTTCTTCCCTAATCTATCTTGTTCGTCTGCCTGTGCCTTCAATTCGGCGATTTCTTTTTCCCGGGCCGAGCTTGTCTGCTTTAAACGGCTGTTATACTCTTTGCGCTCCCGGCCCAATTGTTTGTTTAGTCCTTCTATCTCCCCCAGATAACGCATACGCTCTTTGCTTATTTTCGCCAATAGGCCTTCCTTCTCCGTTTTATATTTATCCGCCTCTTGCTTTAGCTGCTTATTCAATCCTTCTATCTCCCCCAGATAACGCATACGCTCTTTGCTTATTTTCGCCAATAAGCCTTCCTTCTCCGTTTTATATTTATCCGCCTCTTGCTTTAGCTGCCCCACCAGATCATCTTTTATGCTCAGGGCCTCTGTAAGGCGAGCGGAGACTGCGGTAACATCCTTTTCTTTCTTTTTCAACGTATTCTCCAAATCGACATACTTCTGCCCGGCCGCCTGCAGCTGCCCTTCCAGCTTTTCGATCTTCTGTTCAAAAACTGTTTTTTGTTCGGCCAAAGATTTAAACTCCTCCCGCAAGCGGCGCAGAACCTTGTCTTTTTTCCGCAAATCCCCTTCCAATTTTAGGATCCTTTTATCTTTGCCGGCGGCGAGCTCTTTAAGCTGCAAACGATATCCCTCCACAATATCCTTATACTTGTCTAAAATCTTCCGCCGCTCCAGCTCATACTTGTCTTCTGTGCCGCTTATTCTTAAAGACAGATTTCGTTTTTCTTCTTCCCAAGCGGCGATGGCCCGATTGTATTCCGCCCGATTATTTTCTATCGTCTCTTTCAGGGCAGCTACGGTCTGTTCATGTTCTCTGCGGTTGTCCTCAATCGTCTTATTCAGAGAAAAGATATTTTGCCGATAATCCGCCTGTTTATCGGACAACGCAATATTCAATGCGGATATCTCCTTCTCCCGGTCGCTGTTTTTTTGTTTGTATTTTTCGATCTGTCTCCGAAAATAATCCGCCTCTTTTTCCTTCTCTCTGAGTATATCCGCCTTTTCCTCTCTAAGCTGCGTTACGGCCCTGTTTTCACGGCTTAACTTCCTGATTTGACGCTTAAGGTAAGCCAAGGACAACTCCTTATCCCTGATTATTGCTTCTTTTTCTTTGTCTATCCGGGCCTTTTGTTTTTCCAGGCCCCTAATCGTCCCGGCCATCTCATTTTGATATCGGACTTTGTCTTCCAGATCTTTTCTTATGCGCGCAATATCGTCTTTCAAAGCGGCATTTTCTTTTTGCATATCGGCCAACCTTTGGACAAGAATATTGTTTTTCCTGCCGAAGTCATCCTCTATCTTTCGCAGTCGGTCGTAATAATATTGCTGTTGCTCTTTTTTGAACTTAAGAAAAGAAAGGTTGTAGGCTATTGCCTGATCTTTGATTTTTTTTCTGAGCGCGGCAATGGCCGCGGCGTTTTCTCTCTCATTGTTTTCTTTTTGGCCGATCTCCTTTTGCAAGGCAGAAACCTTGTCTTTTAACCGGCTAACTACCTGCCGGGCCTGTTTAAAATAGGCGTCCAGGGCCTCTGCGCCGCCGTTTTCTTCGGCAAAACAGGCAGAAAAAAAGACAGAGGACAGAAAAAGAGCGCAAGAGCACAAGAGCGCAAGAGCGCAAGAATACCGGAAAATCATCCTCTGTTTACCTGTTTTCCGTTCTCTATGCAGCATCATTTCAAACCTTTCATTCTGTTTACAACCTTGTTTGCCAAATCCTGGCGGGAGACTGCCTCTTTCCCCTCGGCCAGGGGGACCACCGACGGCAAGCTATCCAAAGGCCTGGCCTTGATCTTGTTTATCTCGTTGGAGATTATCGCATTTTTGATGTCGTCGGGCATTATGTCCCGCGGCATAAACTCCTCCAATCCGGAGCTCGCGCTACTGACATCTCCCCGGGTAAGACGCGGAGTGAGAAACACTATCAATTCCGTCTTTTTTATCTGTTTATCGCGGCTGCCGAATAATCCCCCGATAAACGGCAAACGAGATAACAGGGGGATGCCGTTAATCGTGTCCCGGCGTTCGTTTTTTATCAACCCGGCAATCATTACCATCGTCCCATCTTTGACCTTGACCACGGTCTCGGCCTCGGAGGTCTCAACGATAGGAATAAGGCTGCCTCCGGAGGTAGTCAAGGTCTCCCGCACCGACGAGACCTCGGGCTTTATCTTCATCGTAATAAAGCCGTCTTTGCCGATCGTCGGCGTAACGCTCAACTTAGTTCCCACATCCACGAACTCTATGGACTCGGAGGTAACCGTGGTCGTCTGGGCCTGGCTTAAACTTTGCGTAACATAGGCCTCGCGCGAGCCGACCATAATCTTGGCCTCCTGATTATTGACCACGGCGATGCGCGGCCGGGACAACACCTTGACATCCCCGTAAGTCTGTAGGAATGTAATCGCCGCGGTATAGTCTCCGGCGCTAAGTGTCCCCAAGCTTAATTTCTTGCCGGTAGTAATTTTCTGATAATCGGAAATAGTAGAGGCAACGGAAAACTTACCGGTAATATCCGGGCCATCTTTGTCCTCGAATATCTTCTCCCACTCTATCCCCCGTTGAAAATGATCATCCAGGGTAACCTGGACGATCTCGGCCTCGATAAACACCTGCCGTTCTTCTTCGTCCACCGCCCCCACCAACTTTCTTATTCTTTTTATATTGGATGCCAAGTCGGAAACGACAATCTTGTTGGAACGTTTATCGGCAACGACATCTCCGATGCCCGAGGTAAGAATATCCGCTAATTGGGCCTTGAGCTCTTCAGCATCGGCATAGTTTAAGTCGAATACCGCCGTATCCAACGGCTGATCCAACTCCTTTATCGTCTTTTCCATCAGATTCAACTTTTCCGGAATATCGATAAGGATGATCGTCCCCGAGGATTCGTCGACAATGACCTTACCGACATCGGATTTAATCTGGCTGAGGATATCAAAGATATTCGTCGGCTTGGCATAATCAAGCTTTAAGCTGCGAAACTCCCTGCGATCGACATATTCCCGCCCGTAAACAGACTTATACTCGGCGGCCGTAGTCACGAAAAGAATATTATCCCTCTTTTCCACGGCAAACCCCTGGCTGACCAAAACGACATCCAGGGCGTCCTCGAAGGTGACGTTGTTCAAAAAAATGCTAATTCGGCCGTTAATGCTTTTAGAAGGGGCAATAGTCACCCCGGTCTTTAAGGAAAGAATGCGAAACAACTCCACCACCTCCACTCCCTTCAGGTCTAAAGAGATACGCTCATCATCATCCACCAGCTCCGATTGAGGGACATCGTCGGAGGAAAATGCAAAGGGCAAAGGAGAGAAGACAGAAGACAGAAGACAGAGGATGAAAAACAGAAAGACGACGGACGACCGCTCGCTAGGACGACGGACGAAAGATCCTATCTCATCCTTCATCCCCCGTCCTTCGTCCCTCGGCCCATCCATTTTCCGTTCTCTGTCCTCTGTCTTCTGTTCTCTTCTGTTTTTATGTGTTTCGGAACAATCATTGTCGACCTTTCGATTTTTAGCCATAACTATATCCAAGCAACTCAACAAACTCAACAAACTCAATAAACTCTAATCCCTTTCATCCTGCCGACAATCTTGTCGCGATAAAGCCGTTGCTTTTCATAATCGAAAGATGCGGATGGCCGCGGTTCGAAGGCGACATCGCGGATAATCCGCGGAGTAAGAAAAACTATCAGCTCCGTATTTTTGCTTTCCTTATCCCGGTTGCCGAACAACCCCCTTAATAACGGCAAACGGGACAATAAAGGGAACCCATTTTTCGTATCCTTGTCTTCCTGCTTACTCATCCCGGCGATCATCACCGTGGCTCCATCTTTAACCTTGACCACGGTCTCGGCCTCGGAGGTCTCCAGTATGGGGATAATACTCCCATTGGCCGTAGTCAGGGTCTCCCGTACGGAACTTATCTCCGGGTTAATCTTCATTGTAATAAAATCGTCTTTGCCTATCGTGGGCACAACATTGAGCTTAATCCCCACATCGACAAAATCCACAGACTCGGAAGAAACCGTAGTCGTCTGGGCCTGGCTTAAGGTCTGACTGACATAGGCCTCGCGCGAGCCAACCATAATCTTGGCCTCCTGATTATTTACGGCAAGGACCTGCGGCCGGGAAATCGTGCGGATGTCCCCCTGAGAACGCAAAAAATCCATAACCAGGGTATAGTCATCATTACTCAATGTGGCCATGCTTATTCTGCCATAATCGGAAAGCGCGGGGCTAACGGCAAAACTCCCTTCGAAATCAAGGTCGTCTCGCTCGCGGAATATCTTCTCCCATTTAATCCCCCGTTGGAATTTATTGCTCAGGGTGACCTGAATGATCCTCGCCTGGATAGAGACCTGACGGCTGCGCTCGTCAAAGGCCGAAACCAGACGTTCGATCTCTTCTACCCGTTCGGGAAAATCGGAAACGACTATCTTCTGCGTGCGCTCATCGACAAGGACATTCCCGGCAGAAGACGTGGTCAGGCCAGAGAGATAATCCTTTACCTGCGCCGGGTCGGCATAATTTAAGTTGAACACCACGGTCTTAACCGGCTGATCCAGCTCCTGCAACGCCTGCTCCATCAACTTTAGCCTATCCGGAATATCCAAAAGCAAAACCGCGCCGGAAAAATCATCTATGATAACCTTACCCACATCGGACTTAATCTGGTCTAAAACCTTAGCCACCCTGTCCGGTTGGGCATAACTCAGTTTAACCTTTTTAAACCGCCATTTTTCGTTAAACTCGTGGCCGAACAGGCGCCGATACTCTTCTGCGCTCATCACGGTAATAATCTTTCCCTTTTTTTCATAGGCTAAATTCTGCGAGGCCGAAAGCACATCCAGGACATCCTCGAAAGGAAGATCGTTCAAAAAGATATTAACCCGGCCCCGGACATCCTTAGCGGCAATAATCGTCCAGCCGCTTTTCACGGAAAGCGTCTTTAATAATTCCTGTATCTCCACGCCGCGAAGATCCAAAGAGATCAATTTCTCCTTCGACAAAGAAACGCCCGGCTGAGGAACATCCTGAGAGGAAAAAAGAGAAGGCGGGAGAACAAAAGACAAAAGACAAATGGTCGCAACGGAAAGTGATGTACAACGGATCTGCCGCAGACATCCTTCATCCTTTGTCCTCTTGTCTCTCATCTCTGTCCTCTCCTCCCTAATCCTGGCGAAGCAATCGCCGCTCGTTATAATGTTCCTCGCCGCCCGCCTATCTCAACTCCCACTCTTCTCCTTCGGCCTCGATAACAACCTTATCCCGGTATATCTGCTTTACCCTGACCAAATCCGACAAGTAATCCCCGGGGCTTAAAAGGACTGTCTTTTTATCTTGCGTGTTCTCTATCAAAACCTGAGGATTGCTTTCGGACCAAAATACCCCCACTAATTTGAGGTTAACCAAGATATCGGAAATCGACTTTTCCGGCCGGGCCTGCGCCTCCCCTCCCCCCAAAGAGGCAAAACTAAAGATGTTGCGTTTTCCTGCCGCGGCAATACTTTCCTTCAGGCTGACACCGAACACGGGATACTCTTTTTTCCGGACAGACAAGGTATCATCTCCCGACATAATCTTCATAATCCGACCGCGCAATTTCGCTCCCTGGCGATGAAAATCAACGACCAAAAATAATGTCAAAAAAACACACCCTCCGATCAGGGCATTATTCACCCCCCGCAGCCCGAAGACTCCGAAGAGAAACCTTTTATTCCGCAACAAATCAACCCAGGAGCGAGGCTTTTTTGAGGAACGCTTTTCCCGTCCGGCATCAGAGGCCAGAAATTTATCTTCGGCCCCGGAACCCTCAAACATCTTAACCAGGTTTCCTCGAACAACCGACCCCTCTTTCACCCCTACACCCCCACTATTTTTTTGCGGATCAAATGCAGAGAATAACCCTCTTTTATAAGATGGCTGATTTTTACCATGCGCCGCCTGACATCTTTTCCGTCATAGACCCTCTGATTACCGCTTTTGCCGACAATCGACAACAGGCCTATGGCCGTATAGTAATTTACCGTATGGTAAGATATGCCAAACCTTTTTACGATATCCTTGGCCGAGATAATATTTTTTCTCTCTTTACCGTTCATAGCTATAACAAATCAAGGGTTAATAAATGCGCATTAGTAAGTCAAGGGTTGATAATATAGTTATAGTAACTACTCTAACTCTCATAACTTTCACACCTCTCATAACTCTAACATAAC
>JBHHYQ010000029.1:0-8892 GCA_046757595.1 Candidatus Omnitrophota bacterium | reverse complement strand
AATTATGTTATTATTAAGCCAAAAAATAATGACATATCCCACAAAGATGCCAATTTTCTCATAAAAGTGACAGAAAATTTCCTGGAAAAGCGGGTTTTTTGAATTGCGACACAGTCTGATTGTCGGTTTTTGTCTCATTAAGGCATTGATCATAACCTGTCTATAATCGCCTCGGCCATTTCCTTTGTCCCCACACAGGAAGGACGCCGAAAATCATAAGTTATAAACCTTCCCTCCGAGATGACATCATAAACGGCATTCTCCAGGCGCTGCGCCGCATCGAGCTCGTTTATATGGCGCAACATTAATACCCCGGAAAGTATCGTTGCCGTGGGGTTGGCCTTATTTTGCCCTTTGTATTTCGGCGCCGAGCCGTGCACCGGTTCGAATATCGCGATATCGTCACCGATATTCGCCCCCGGGGCCAGGCCTAACCCCCCGACCAGCCCGGCGCAAAGGTCGGAGATTATATCGCCATACAAGTTAGGCAACACCAAAACATCAAAGTTTTCCGGGGCCTTGACTAATTGCATCGCCAGATTATCTACTATCGCATCGCTAAACTCTATCTCGCCGTAAAACTCCCGCGCCACATCTTTAGCCGCAGACAAAAACAACCCATCGCTATACTTCATTATATTTGCCTTGTGCACACAGGTAACCTTTTTACGTTTGTTTTTACGGGCATATTCGAAGGCAAAACGCGCTATGCGACGCGAGGCAAACTCGGATATCGACTTGATGCTTATCCCGGAGCCGCCCCTTATCTCCCTGCCGGTGGAGCGGGCGACCATAGCAATTAACTCCTCCGTATCCTTCTCCCCCCGGGCGAACTCGATACCGGCATAAAGCCCCTCGGTGTTTTCCCGAACGATTACCAGGTCTACATCTTTATAACGGCTATAGACACCGGGGCAATATCTTACCGGCCGCAGGCAGGCGTATAAATCCAAAGCTTGCCTCATCCCAACATTTACCGAACGAAACCCTGAGCCCACAGGAGTAGTTATCGGACCTTTCAGGGCAACCTTATTTTTACGAATAGAGGCCAGGGAATCTTGCGGCAAGGGGCTGCCGAATTTTTTCAGGGCATCTTCGCCGCAGACAACATCCTGCCATTCAATGTCTACGTCGGTAGCCTCCAGACAGCGGCGGGCAGCATAAGCCACCTCCGGCCCGATACCGTCTCCGGGAATAAAGGTAATTTTGTGATTCATCGGTATATCAACGTTGGCGGCTATATAGTCCAACTATCTGCGCGGATGCGATCTTGTGGTTTTCAAGAAGTCGCAAAAAATTAGCCTCATCGACATCGGCTAAATTTTCTACATTCAGGGCATAAACGGTGAAGGCATAACGATGGACTCCGGATGGTGGGCAGGGGCCGCCGTAGGATGTTCGGCCAAAATCATTATTCATCTCTTTTGCCCCCGCAGGCAGCGGCCCGGAACCGGGGATGTTTTGCGCCTGGACGGGAATATCATAAATCAACCAATGCCTGAAATCCCCCATTGGGGCATCAGGATCAATTATGGTAACAGCAAGGCTTTTTGTCTCCCGGGGCAAACCAGACCAAGAAATCTCCGGAGAGACATTTTCTCCATCGCAGGTATACTTAACAGGTATATTCCGATTATCGATAATTCCGGAGACTGAAATTTCCATTCCTGTATCCTCGACATCGGCGGAGAATACCGCCATGGGGACGGCAAAACAAAGCGCAATCGACAATATCGGCCTTAGCCTTATCATTACGCCGCCAATCCCAGCCCTATCTTACCTTGCTCGACATCAACCTTGATAATCTTAACCTTTAATTTATCGCCCGGATTAAAGCCACTCATTTTAGCGCTATCTATCTCCGAGGCGTAAACCAATCCTTCCAGGTCTTCGGAAAGGCGAACGAATATCCCAAAATTATTTATCTGAATCACCTCCGACTCCAGCTCCATACCGATAGCATACCTCTCAGCGATCTCCGGCCAGGGGTTGATAATGGCCTGTTTTAGGCCCAGGGCAATACGTTGGTTTTTGCCGTTTACGGAAAGAATAACCACGTCCACCTTTTGCCCCTTTCTTAATATATCCTGAGGGTGGCCTATTTTTTTCGTCCAGGACATATCAGAGATATGAATCATCCCTTCTAAATTGGCATCCAACTCTACAAATGCCCCATAATCCGTCCAACCCTTAACCTTGCCGGATACTTTTGATCCGACAGGAAACTTTTTCTCGGCGCCCAACCAGGGATTACTCTCTAATTGTTTTACGCTCAAAGAAATTCTCCGCCCCTGCTTGTTGATGCTCATCACATAAACCTCGACTATGTCCCCGATAGCAAAAATCCCCCTGATGTCATGAACCCTTTTTTGCCAGGAAACCTCGGAAATATGAATAAGCCCTTCTATCCCCTTTTCCAGCTCTACGAATACCCCGTAATTCATAATATTTACTACCTTACCTTTAATGCGCGATCCCGCAGGAAACTTAGTTTCGATATCTTGCCAGGGGTCGGACTTGCACTGTTTAAGCCCCAATGAAACCTTGGATGCCGCCTTATCCAGATTTAATACCTTTACCTCGATTTTGTCGCCCAGAGCAACCATCTCCGACGGGTGAGATATACGCGACCAGCTCATATCCACAATATGCAACAGGCCGTCTATTCCACCGAGATCAACGAATGCCCCAAAATCGGTAATCCCCTTGACCACCCCGGGATAAACCTCGCCTACTTTTAACGTTTCCCAAATTTTTGCCCGCGCCCCCTCGCGTTCCATCCTCATCACATCCCGACGAGATAAAACCAAAGAGTGCCGGGCAATATTCATTTTTAATATTTTAAACTTGAACGCATTGCCGATCACATCCTTCTCCGAAACCCCTTTAAATCCGGACAGAGACGCCGGCAAAAAACATTCCGTATCAAAGATATTTATGATATAGCCGCCTTTTACTTTTCTTCTCACCGTCCCCTCGATTAAGTCACCTTCTTTATACTCGTCTTTTATGCTATTCCACCCCTTAAGCCGCTCGGCCTTATCCCGGGACAAAATAATCATCCCATGATCGTCTTCTTTAGATTCTACATAAACCTCTATCTCATCCCCTAATTTAACATCCTCAGGGGCGATAAATTCCGAAAGAGGAATTACGCCTTCCGACTTATAACCCACATCCACAAGAACTTCACGCGGCCCAACATTTACTATTGTCCCTTTAACTATTTGGCCGTCTTCCAATTCCATTATGCTTTGGTTGTAAAGATCGGCAATAACCATTTGGTTGTCCATACAATTCACTCTCCTTTTCATTTTTTATTTTTAGCTGCCCAAAAAACAGATATTTTGCCACCCCACCCCAATTGTTAGTTCTCCCCGAAAATTTATGATAGGCACAATATGCAGTGCCCGAATAAAATTTCAACCGCAATATATTGCGATTTTAATTCTTTTTCAGGGAATACTAAATTATTGTATCAAAAAACAAAGTTTGTGTCAACTATTTTTTTTCTTATCTTGGAAATGGGAACAAAGATCATACTCCTCCTGCCCCATTTTTGCGCTCCGGGACTATATCCTGAACCATATCCTCGCCTTTGCCTTAAGATTGACTTCGGAACAAAAATTCCAAAATACAAAAAAATTTCCTGTTTGATTTTAAACGACGCCTAAAACGTCAAATATGATTATCATAGATTTGAATCATTCTGTAAATTTATACCGCTTTCGGTAATTATCGCCGTGATTAATTTATGCGGGGTTACATCAAAGGCAGGATTGTAGACATCGACCCGCGGCGGGGCGCTGCGGCGGCCACAAAACATCCGCACTTCGTCCGGCAGCCGTTGCTCGATAGGGATTTGGCGGCCACTTTTTATCCTGAAATCGAAAGTGGACACCGGGGCCACGACATAAAAAGGGATATGGTGGTAATGGCAAAGCACAGCCAGGTTATAGGTGCCGATTTTATTCGCCGTATCGCCGTTGGCCGCGATACGATCCGCTCCCACGAATACCTTATCGACCATCCCCCGAGACATCAGGCTTGCGGCCATATTATCGCAGATTAAGGTTACGTCTATCCCGGAATGCATCAACTCCCAGGTAGTAAGGCGCGCCCCCTGCAGAAGCGGCCGCGTCTCGCAGGCAAAGACCTTAAACCTCTTGCCCTCCTCTTTGGCCCGATAAAAAACGCCCAGGGCCGTGCCAAAATCCGCCGTGGCCAGGGCCCCGGCATTGCAGATGGTCAAGACCCTGTCTCCGTCTTTAACCAACTTCGCCCCCTGCCGGCCCATCGTCCGGCAAACTGCCTTATCCTCATTCAATATCTTTTCCGCCTCCTGCCGCAACAGCCTCTTTATCTCGGCTACGGGCCGATGTTTGTTGGCCTGGGCCGTATTGCGCATCCTGTCCAGTCCCCAAAATAGGTTGACTGCCGTAGGGCGGGAAGAGGCCAAATAATCGATTACTCGAGACAAATCCCGTTCCAGCCGGCTAAATGTCTTGGCCTTCGAACGTTGCAGTCCCAGGACCACGCCCAAGCCTGCGGCAATGCCTAAGGCCGGCGCCCCCCGCACCTTAAGTCTTTTTATCGCCAGCCAAAGCGACCTGATGTTGCGACAATGCAAATATTCCAACCGTAAAGGAAGCTTGGTTTGGTCAATCAACCGCACCCCGCCCTTATACCACTTAATTGTTTCTATATTCATTGTACCTGGCGCCAAAAATAATGTTACAAAAATGACAATGTCACTTTTGTAACATTGAACATTCCGGCTTTAGGTGGGGGAAGAGTATTACCTCGCGGATAGAAGGCTGGTTGGCAAAAAGCATCACCAGCCGGTCTATACCCACGCCCAGCCCCCCGGCCGGGGGCATACCATATTCCAGGGCGCGGACGAAATCCCGGTCTATCCGGCCTCGATCGTCAGCGGCCGCAACGCATTTTTCCCCACCGGGACAGTTATCTTTCAACTCCCGCAGGAAACGTTGTTTTTGCTCCAAGGGATCATTCAACTCGGAGTAGGCATTGGCCACCTCCATCCCGCCGATAAACAACTCGAACCTCTCGGAGATATAGGGGTTGTCTTTCTTGTTTTTGGCCAAAGGACAAAGGGCGCTGAAGTAATCCGTAAGAAATACAGGGGAAGACGCGCCTTCTTCCTGCAACAAGTCTTCCACTATCCGCACCACCTGCGAACGGCTTAACTTCGCATCTACCTTCCGTCCCCGAGCGGCAAGCTTTTTGACCATCTCCTCCGTAGTATCTTCGGGAAGGATACCGAATCTTTCCCGCACGGCATCGGCAAAAGAACGTTCGG
This sequence comes from Candidatus Omnitrophota bacterium, assembly GCA_046757595.1. GTDB lineage: Bacteria > Omnitrophota > Gorgyraeia > Ghiorseimicrobiales > Ghiorseimicrobiaceae > JBHHYQ01. Next base: position 3,569 of record JBHHYQ010000029.1, on the reverse strand, counting down.
CCCATTCTCCTCCCAAATCTATAGTATTGCCCTGATACTCTATCTTTTCCCCCAATCCCAAGGCCCCGCCGACATGGACGATTATCTCCCGCACCAGGTTCATCATATCCCGATAATCCCCATAAGCGGCATAGGCCTCGAGCATCGTAAACTCCGGGTTGTGGCGCGTAGATACCCCTTCGTTGCGGAAACTTTTGTTTATCTCGTAGACCCGTTCCATCCCGCCTACAAGCAACCGTTTCAGGTATAACTCCGGGGCGATACGGAGAAACATCCGGCTATCGAATACATTATGGTAGGTCTCAAACGGCCGGCCGGCCGCCCCGCCAGGGATAAACTGAAGCATCGGCGTCTCCACCTCCAGGAAACCCCGCCTATTCAGAAAATCCCGTATAGCCGTAATCACCTTGCTGCGCAAGATGAATATCTCTTTTGCCCGGCTGTTAGCAATTAAATCCAGGTACCTTTGGCGATAACGTATCTCCACATCCTTCAAGCCATGCCACTTTTCCGGAAGGACGCGCAAAGACTTGGCCAGCATCACCAGCTCTTGGGCCTTAATCGTGGGCTCGTCGGTGCGCGTGCGAAATGTCTCACCCCTGACCCCGATAATATCTCCCACATCCAAAAACTTAGCCACCTCTGCGCCCCGGGATAAATCCCCCGGGCGCAGATAAACCTGTATCTTTTCATCCCTGTCCCGAATGTCCAAAAAACCAGCCTTGCCGTGCCGGCGCATGGCCACGACCCTTCCCGCCACAGATACGGCCTTGTCCAAGACAAACTCATCCCGCAGGGCCTTTATCCCCTGGCTACAGGCAAACTTTCCCCCGTAAGGGAAAACTCCTTCCCGACGCAGGGCCTCTGCCTTTTCCCTTCTCTGCTGATAAAATTCGTTATCCATAAATAAAGTCGCAAATCATAAGTCACACATCCGAAGTCAATTTCCTGCGTGAGACAAATCGCGCAGATAGGCGGCAATCCGCTCTTTTAATTCGCCGATGTTATCCCCGTCTTTAGCCGAGATAACTACCGATTGAGGGAAATCTTCTTCCCGCCTTTTAAGCCTGGCCGCATCCTCTACCTTGTCTGCCTTATTCAAAACGGCAATTGCCGGCTTATTTTCGGCGCCCAGCTCGGCCAAGACCTGAGAGACGGAACGGTTGCGTATATAGGGGTCGCTTCCGGAGATGTCGATAACCCGCAACAATAAATCCGCCTGACGGACTTCTTCCAGGGTGGCCTGAAATGCCTCGATAAGGTGATGCGGCAGGCGATAAAGAAAACCCACAGTATCGGAGACAATAATCTTTTTACCCGAAGGCAACATCAATGTCCGCGCCAAAGGGTCAAGTGTGGTGAACAAACTATTGGCCACGACTTGTCCGGCTGCGGTAAGGGCGTTAAGCAAGGTCGACTTTCCCACGTTGGTATAACCCACGAGGCAGACTAAGGGGATGCCGGCGGATACCCTTCTTTTGCGCATTACCCGGCGGTGGCGGCAAACGCGGGAAAGGTCGGACCTCAACTTTGCGATACGTCGACGGATGGTCCTTCGGTCTACCTCCAGCTTCTGTTCTCCCGGGCCGCGCGTGCCAATCCCCCCGGCCAAACGGGAAAGCATCACCCCTCGCCCGGAAAGACGGGGAAGCAGGTATTCCAACTGCGCCAGCTCTACCTGAATCTTGCCCTCCCGGGAGTGGGCATGGCGGGCAAAGATGTCCAGGATTAACTGCGTCCTGTCCAGAACCTTAACTCCCCCCAGGGCATCCTCTAAGTTGCGCTGTTGCGTAGGGCTAAGGTCGTTGTTAAAGATTGTCAACCGGATATCTTTCTCCCGGCATAACTGCCTCAGCTCTTCGGCCTTGCCCCGCCCGATATATAAATCGGCAGTTATGCGGCGGCAACGGCAAATGGCCTTCTCTGCGGCAAGCGCCCCGGCGGTCCCGGCCAGGGCCTGAAGTTCTTCCTCTCTGTCCAGGGGAGAAAACTCTCTTTCCTGGCCGTCAACCACCGTCGTAACCAACAAGGCCGCGGTCTTCATATTCCGTTTTCCGCCTTGGCCGTCGGTTGTTTCTTTTCCTGCATAAACAACATCCCTTTCAGAACCTCTACCGCAGAAAGCAGTTGATTGTCGTTTTCGTAGTCATCCTTCTTATCCACGCCTTTATCATTCTCCTTGTGTTCGATTTTGTCGAATATCTCCTCTGCCTTCTTATTTTTGTTATCTTTTTGTTTGTCTTGCCCAGGGAGGGAAACCTTAGGCACGACGATGTCCGGGATAATCCCCTGTTTATGGATGGAACGGCCCGAGGGGGTGAAATATTTGCTGGTGGTCAACTTTATCGCCGATCCGTCGGCAAGGGGAATCAGGGTCTGCACCGAACCCTTGCCAAAAGACTTTTCGCCCAAGATTATCGCCCGTTTATAATCCTTAAGACATCCGGCGACTATCTCGCTGCCCGAGGCGCTACCCTGATTTATCAAAACAATCATCGGCAGGCCCAACAAAGGGCGCCTCCCCCGCGCCTTAAACTCTATGTTTTTTCCTGCGTCCCGCCCTTTGGTAGAAACGATGACTTTCCCTCTTTCGATAAACTCTTCCGCGACATCCACGGCCGCGGTCAACAGCCCCCCGGGGTTATTGCGCAGGTCGACGATAAGCGCGCGCATCCCCTCCCGGGACAGCTTCTTTAAGGCCTTGGCCAGCTCTGCGCCGGTGCGCTCGCGAAACTCGGTAAGGCGGACATAGGCGATGCCGTCTTCGAGTATCCGCGCCCCTTTGATGTCTTCTATCTTGATAATTGCCCGCGTAATCTTAAAATCGAGCAGCTTTTCTTCCTCCTCGCGCAAGACCGTAATCCTGACATCCGTGCCCGGCTTGCCGCGCATCTTATGCACGGCATCGGTCAAAGAAAACCCACGGGTAATCTCTCCGTCTATCCTGACTATTTTATCGCCGCTTTTTAGGCCAACCCTCCAGGCCGGAGTATCCTCCAATGGCGTAACTATGGTAATCAACCCTTCTTCCAGGGTTATCTCAATACCCAGCCCGCCAAACTTCCCCCGCGTATCCACCTTCAACTCGTCATAAACATCCGGAGGCAGAAACTGGCTATGGGCATCCAGACTACCCAGCATCCCCTTGAGCGCGCCGTAAACCAGGTCCTTGTTATCCATTGCCTCCACATAATCATTCTTGATATAAGAAAACACATCGGCAAAAAGATCCAGCTGTTTATAAACGTCGTCTTTATCCTGTAGTTTTGGCTTATCCTCTCCGCCGTAACCCCACGAGAAAGAGCCCAACAACCCCGCAAAAACCACCAACCATATCCGGTTAATAAACCTGTTTTTAGGCATTGCGCTTCCTTTCTTGTTTTGCGACCTTTGGTTCAACCGCCTGCCCCCAAGCCCTGTCTCCGAACCTTGTTTGACAAAAACACAGGCTACCATACCCTATCTATTATACACAACTCTACGGCATCATCAAGTTAAATTTCCACAACTCATGGAAATGGTAAGATAGACAGTTACCCCCCACTACACCAATTATTAACCCTTGACTT
>JBHHYQ010000028.1:0-8986 GCA_046757595.1 Candidatus Omnitrophota bacterium | reverse complement strand
AATATCCACAAACCCCCCAGGAGGGGGAAAAGGAAGGCTGCCGGAAAATCCCGCCGCGATTATCTCCCGGGCCCGACGGGATATCAGGGCCAGGGGACGGAAGATAAAGAAAAAATGATAAAGGCCGACGATCAGGGCGAAGGCCAAAGAAAGGCCCAAGGCAAAAACCCACGACTGCCCGGGCCTAAGACAAACGAAACGTAGGGCGAAAAACATAACCGCGCCGAAGACAAACGCGGCCTTACAACATATTCCGGTCATTTTTGACTTATCTTTCCTACGCGTTTGCCCATACGATTGCCTGCCTGTCCTACAGGCAGGTGATTGTAAAGGCAAAAAATCTCCCCCTTTTACCCATCATCCCGAAAACAATAACCAATGCCGCGGACCGTCTCGATAAACCGGCCGGCCCGTCCCAACTTTTGCCTCAGCCGTTTGATATGCGTGTCTATAGTGCGGGTGGTAACATCGGCGGCGATATCCCAGACATCCTCCAAGAGCCTGTCCCGGGACTGAACCTTGCCGCGGCGGCGGATAAGGACAACCAGGAGATTAAACTCCATCGCCGTCAGCCGAATATGCTTATTATTGCTGGTTACCTTATGGCGGGGGATGTCTACGGTTAGATTTCCTACGCCCAATATCTCCTTTTCGTCGGGCTCAACGAGGCGGGCGCGGCGCATAACCGCCTTTACCCGCAACACCAGCTCCCGGGGGCTAAACGGCTTGACCACATAATCATCCGCCCCCAGCTCGAAACCGACGATGCGGTCTATCTCCTCTCCTTTGGCGGTTAAGACAATCAAGGGCACGGAACGCAACCGTTTATCTTGTTTTATGATCTTTAAGACCTCGATGCCGTCCATCTTGGGCAACATCAAGTCCAGGATTATCAAATCTACGGGCTCTCGTTCCAATGCCTCCAGGGCATCTTCGCCGGTTATCCTAATCACGCAACAAAACCCGGCCCTCTCCAGGTTATATTTAACCAGGCGGGAGATATTCTTGTCATCCTCGACAATAAGCACATCTTTCCCAGCCATTATTTAATCTCTTCAATAACACGGTTTTTCCCCAGGTTTCTACAGTTTAACGGAGGATCTGCCACTGGAGACAACAAACATTGTTTCCGGCGCGCTCACATCATCAGCCGATAAACCGATATTCATCAATTAGGCCATTAACCGTATCGATTAGGTTTATCCCGGCCATACAGGCCCGGCTGCAACGGCCGCAGCCGGTACAGAAATAACGATTGAATTTATCTACGGGGTATTTGAACTTACGGTAATAACGGTGTTTTTGACGCTGGCTGCGCCCGGAACGGAAGTCTTCCCCGCCGGATACGCGGGCAAAATCATCCATCTGGCAGGAGTTCCAGATGCGATACCGCACCCCCTCGTTCAGCCCCATATCCACCTCGTCATAGACATCGAAACAATAACAGGTCGGGCACACCGCGGTGCAATTTCCGCAGGCAACGCAACGTCGTCCCACATCTTCCCAAACGCCGCTGTTATAATTTTTACAAAAGACATTATAGACCTCATTTAGATGCCCGGCGAGCTCGGGTTTAAAAAACCTTGCCTTGTCCCTGCGGATTTTATCCAATAATGACCTGTCCGAATCGCCACATCCTTTGATGTATGAACGCCGGGATAATATCTTCTCCCCTTTAGCCGAATTGATATGCACTATATAATTATCCCCGGCATCCGTAAGCATAATGTCGTATCCCCCCTTGGGGAAATGATTGCCCATCGACACACAGCTGGCATATTCATCGCAGGGCCTAAGGCATTCTATGCCTATGGTGGTCATCCGTTCCTTGCGGTTGATATAGTTGGGGTCAATAGGGTCTTCGCGAAACACCACATCCATACATTGAATAGCGGCAATATCGCAGGTATGCACGCCAAACAAAATAAACTCCTCGAATTCCACGATCGCCCGCGCCGTGCCGAAGGGGCGACGGCGGAATTTAAGCAAACGCTCCATCTGGGGAAAATAATATTTCTTGGGAGGAAGGATCGTGGGTGTATAATCCAGACAAAGATCTTTCATATCGCCTATCGGCCGGAACACATAACTACCCTCTTTTTTCTTCGGCCCATACAGCTTCCCGCGCCCTTTCAACGACACCAACCACTTGCCGATATTACTTTTGGATATCCTGGCATATCTTTCCATAATCTTTTTCCTCGGCAACCTCGCCCGCTAATGAGACAAAAAGTGACATTGTCGGTTTTTGTCTCATTAAGCAGCGCGCTACTCTACCAGCTCCCGCACAAAGACAAAACCCAACCCCTCCTCGTCTTTTTCTATCTGCGGCAACATCCTCTGCAGTGTTTCTAATGTTATCCTGCGATCATGGCCGATACCTACGGCCCACCCCCGGGACTTGGCCTTTTTTATCAACCGCTGCAGCTGCCTTTCTATGTATTCGGCATCCAGTTTATTATCCAGAAAAACATCGCGGGCGACAAAAGAAACCCCGGATTGCCTGGCCACTTTGCGGCATACCGAACGGCTGGTAAGGCTGTCGACAAAAAACAATCCCCGCTGCTTCAGCACCTTAAAGATAACTCCGACCGCCTTTTTATCGCGGGTAAACTTCGACCCCATATGATTGGAGGCCCCCTGAGCATCGATAAGGCCGTCTAAATCGTCGTTTAAAATAGAGGCCATCTTTTGTTCAGACATTGCCGTCATAATCGTATTTTGTTCCAGGCCCAGCTCTTTGCTTTTGTAAGGCTCAAGGGGAAGATGAAGAATAACTTCTTTATTCAACCCCTGCGCCCGAAGAGATACCTCACGCGAATAAGGCAAGTTAGGCAGGACGGCCAAGGTCAAAGGCTGAAGTATCTTCTCCAGCAGGGCCATATTATTAAGACTATAACCCCAATCATCGATAATAATCGCTACTTTATATTTATATTCTTTTTTTATGGATGGGCTCGAAACAGGCTCAATCTTTTTAGATCTCGCCTTAATCTCTCCGGAGGTATTATCTTTGCCTCCGGCGCACCTAAACAAAAATACGGCCTGCAACGCAATTATCGCCAACAACAAGCCAATAATAAACCTTGCTTTCATCGATTAATAGCAAATCGTCCCCGCCACCCCTGCCAACTCTTCGGCGGTGATAGCCTTGCCTCTGTCTTCGCCGATTAAAGTAACCGTATCTCCGCATTTGACCCCGCGCATTCGCCCGAGATCAAGCATTATATAATCCATACACACCATTCCGGCCACTTTAACCTTGCGCCCATTTATCAACACCCGGGCCATATTGGACAATGCCCGGGGATAACCATCGCCATAGCCTATAGGCACGGTGGCAATAAGCGTCTTGCGTCTCGTAACATAGCTCCCGCCGTAACTTATCCTTTGTCCGGCAGGCGCGGCCTTAAGCGAAACGATTTTGCTCTTAAGGCTCAATGCCGGCCTAAACCGCAAAGGGATATTCGCCCGGGGGCAAAGCCCATAAATGACAATCCCCGGGCGGACAAGATTGAAATCGCTGTGGGCAAAATCCAAAATTCCCAGACTATTGGCAATATGCCGCCATCGTATGTTCAGGCCGTTGCGACCCAAATCGCCTATCAGCCTTTCGAAAAGAGCTATTTGTTTTTGGGTAAGGCTGCGGTTGCTATCCGCGTAGGCAAGATGAGTAAAGATGCCCTCGATGTCCAAAGACTTAAAGCCAGACACCTCGCGGATAAACCCCAGGGCCTGATTGCACCAAACCCCCAACCGCCCCATCCCGGTATCGACCTTGATATGGACCCGCGCCTTCTTGTTGCGTCGCTTCGCCGCCGCATTCAATGCCTTTGCCGATTGCAAATCGAATACCGCCGATACAAGGCCGCGCTCGACGATAGTCTTAGCGCCCCAAGGCAATGCCCCTCCCAGAACCAAAATATCGCACTTTATCCCAGCGCCGCGTATGGCTAAAGCCTCATCGATACTGGCCACGCCCAAATAACCTACGCCGCAACTCACCAGCTTGCGGGAAACCGGCAGGATACCGTGGCCGTAGGCATCGGCCTTGACGGTTACAAGTATCCGTGTTTTTCTACCCACGACCCCACGCAACAACCTCAGGTTATAGGCGATATTTCCCAAGTCTATCTCGGCCCAAGTAGGACGATAAAACATAATCAACCAAATATCCCCCGCCCAATCCTCAGCAATGTCGCCCCTTCCTCTATCGCCGTTTCGTAATCCTGGGTCATCCCCATAGACAGGGCGGGACGGGGGGATGAAAATGTAAATTGCCCGGAGAGCATTCTCAACCTGCGAAAATACGGGCGAGGCCCCTCCTTATCGGCCGCCAAAGGGGCGATAACCATCAACCCGTCCAATCGTAAATTAGGCCGGCTTTCGATCTCCGCGACCATCCGGGCAAGGTCTTCTTCGTATACCCCATATTTGCTCTCTTCGCGCGCGACATTTACCTGCAACAATATCGGCTGGACCTTACCCATCTTTTTGGCCTGGCGGTTTATTTCCTGCGCGAGAGAAAGGCTATCTACGGAATGGATAACATCGAATATACGCACGGCATCTTTTGCCTTATTCCTCTGCAGATGGCCAACCATATGCCAAACGATATTGCCCCTCCGGCCCAATTGCGCATACTTAAGCGCTGCCTCCTGCACCCTATTCTCTCCGATATCATTTGTGCCGCAGTCGATAACCCGCTTTATCTCTTCTATACTCCTTTGTTTTGTCACCGCAATAAACGTTATATCGGAGACAGGGCGTTTGGCCCTATTACATACAGCGATAATGTTTTTCCTGATATTGCTTATATTCTCTTCTATCATCCGTAAAACAAGGGCTCGCAAAATCAATGCCCCACCAATTCCAGGATCTTGAATATGGGAAGAAACAGAGAAATGACGATACCGCCGATAACCACGCCCAAAACACAGATTACCAGCGGTTCGATAAGACTGGTTAGCCCAGCCACCGCAGCATCCACCTGATCCTCGTAGAAGTCGGCAATCTTGGTAAGCATCTTCTCCAATTGCCCGCTTTGCTCTCCTACAGAAACCATCCTCACGACCATAGGCGGAAAAACACCGCTTTTGCCCAAAGGGTCGGCTCTCGACTCCCCCTCGCGGATAGAGCTTCGCGCCCCTCCACGGCCTCCTCGATAATCTTATTCCCCGATGTCTTCCAACTATCTCCAGAGAATTCAATATCGGAACCCCACTTTTTATCAACGTAGACAAGGTGCGGGAAAACTTAGCCACGGCGACCTTGCGCAACAACATACCGAATACGGGGAGATGTAACAAACCGTTATCCCAGACCCTTCGGCCTTTGTCGGTTGCAATATATCTTCTTACGGCAAATATCAATCCCACAACAGCAAACAAGAAATAAACAAAAAATGAACACAGGGTGTCGCTTACCGCGATCAAGATCTGTGTAGGCAAGGGGAGCTTTGCGTTCAACCCCTCGAATATCCCCTTGAATGTCGGGACAACCTTAATCAGCAAAAAAATCGTAATCCCCATCGCCATAGTGATAACCACCGCCGGATAAACCATGCTGCTCCTTACCTTTCTCCTTAAACTATTGGCCTTTTCTAAATAAGCGGCCAGCCTGTCCAAAACATTATCCAGTATCCCGGAGATCTCTCCGGCCTTTACCATATTTACATAAAGGTTGGAAAAAATGCGCGGGTGCTTGCTTAAGGCCTCGGAAAAACTCAGGCCCTCTTCGATGTCCTGGCGCATATTATGGATAATCTGAGAAAGATACTTATCTTCCGACTGCTCGGCGAGGATGCTTAAGGATCGGGCTAAAGATATTCCACTGTCGATCATCGTGGCGAACTGGCGGGAAAATATTACCAATTCTTCCGATTTTACCGAATGTTCCTTTATCTTGCGAGCCCTTTCCTTTTTTACCGAAACGACGATCAGATCCTTTTTGTACAAAGATTGCAAAAGGGCGTTCTCGTCTGCGGCATCGACCACACCCGTAACCGCCTTGCCTTCTCTGTCTCTGGCAATATATTTATATGCAGGCATTTTATAATTATAATCAGGACACGGTCCGATTGTTGATTATGCGCAAAAACACTTCCACTATTTTGGGATCAAACTGCAGGCCGCTGTTTCGTTTTATCTCATTAATCGCATCTTCTTTGGAAAAACAGGCATTCCTATAGGCGCGCTCGGATATCATTGCGTCATAGGCATCGGCCAGAGAGATAATCCGCGCCCCCAAAAGAATCTTTCCGTCTTTCTTGCCCTGGGGATACCCCGTGCCGTCATAATGTTCATGATGCTCTTTTACCAGCTCGATGACATTTTTAATATTCAACGGCTCTAATATCTGCGCCCCTTTCAACGGATGCTGCTTCATCTGCTCCCATTCTTCATTGGTAAGGTTACTGTGTTTGATGAGTATGTCGTCCTGGATGCCGATTTTTCCAATATCGTGCAGCTCGCAGGCATCGCGGATATCTTTTACCTCCTGGAAAGATAACCTCATCTCCTCGGCGATAGCCACGGCATATTTAGTAACATTCTCCGAATGGCTATAGGTGTATTTATCACGCATATCTATAGCCTGGGCCAGGGCCTTTATCGAACGCATATAGACATCCTGCAGGTCCCGATAGAGAGAAACGGTATTTTTTACCCCCGCCCCGACCTTTTTGGTAAGGACAACAACCCGCCTCTCCAAAAGACTTATCCGCTGTTCGTGAATCCTGATGCTGTTTTTCATCTTATGGAAGGCCATCGCTTGTTTTACAGCGAGAAACAAATCTTTGGGCTCGAACGATTCCGACAGAAAAGAAAATACGCCCGATAAAGGCATATTGTTTATCTGGCGCGGAGAATAGTTATTTGTAACTACCACCGCCAATGCCCCCGACTTCCCCAGTTTTATATCGGATAATATCTTATTATGCTCGATGTCATCGGACCTCAGGCTAAGGATAACGACATCGAAGTTATCCGAATAATACCTTTCCCTGCCCCGTTCTTCGTTATTCTCCACGACTACGATAAAACCATACTTTACCAAATCTTTTCCGGCATGATAACAAAGCGCCTGATTATTGCTTATAACCAGAATTCTGCCCTCGGCCATATAGACTCCTAATGTTAACAGTTAAGTTGACATCTGCGGTTCAACCGCAGATGTCAACTTAACTCATCTATTCATCGTTAGTCACGCGGATAACCTCCTCTATTGTAGTCACCCCCTGCAAAAGTTTGATCCCGGCATCTTCGCGCAAGGTCTCCATACCGCAGTGAGACACGGCGTAATCTTTTATTTTATCCAACGATGCCCTATTTATAACCATATCCCGTAATGCATCATCCACAACCAAGGCCTCTAATATCCCCACCCGGCCAAAATAACCGGTATGAGAACAATAATCGCACCCCTTGCCGGAATAAAACACGGTATCTTCGGGGATATTGATCTTTAGCCGGCACAGGACATCTTTGCGCGCCGTAACTACCTGTTTACACCGAGGGCATATCGAACGCACCAGCCTCTGGGCGCAGGCCATAATCAGGCTGGAGGCGACCAAAAAGGGCTCAACCCCCATATCGATAAGACGGCTAATTGCCCCCACGGCATCGTTGGTATGCAGTGTCGATAAAACCATCTGCCCGGTCAAAGAGGCCTTGACGGCGATATCTGCGGTATCGAAATCGCGGATCTCGCCGATCATAATTATATCCGGGCTCTGCCTCAACAACGAGCGCAATCCCGCGGCAAATGTCAGCCCGATATCGGGATTGGCCTGGACCTGGGTGATTCCGTCTACCTGATATTCCACGGGATCCTCGATAGTGGTAATATTCCGCTGCGGAGTGTTTAACTGATTCAATACGGAATAAAGGGTTGTGGATTTCCCCGACCCCGTAGGCCCGGTAACTAAGATCATGCCATAAGGCCTGGATATGGCTTGCCGGAACAAAGACAGCGGATGAGGATTGAAACCAAGACTATCCAAGCCCACGGAGATACTGGACTTATTCAACAATCTCAAGACGAATTTTTGCCCGAATATCGTCGGCAGGGCCGAAACGCGGAAGTCAACCTCCTTCCCTTCCATCCTAATCTTAAAACGACCATCCTGCGGCAGGCGGGATTCGGTAATATTTAGACCAGAGATAATCTTTAGCCTGGCTAAGATAGCATTTTGGTTGACCCTGGGCAAATTGAAAATATCATGAAGCTGCCCGTCGATACGATAACGCACGCGCAGGCAATCTTCTTCGGGTTCTATATGGATATCCGAGGCGCGTTTTTTCATTGCCTGGGCAAGCATCATATCGACAATCTTGACGATGGGCGCCTTCTTGCTGTCGGCTAATGCCCCGCTGATATCGATGGTCCATTTATCATCCTTGTCTTTATCAACGACATCCTCTAACCCCGAAGAATCCTTAAGAATACCCAGAATAGTTTCTTTATCCGATTTGTAATATTTTCCTATCGCCTGTTCGATATCGGCATCCAAAGATATAACCGGTTGCACCTCATAACTCGTCAATGCCTTTAAGTCGTCTAAGGCAAAGATATTTAATGGATCGGACATTGCTACAGTAAGAATATTACCGATACGGGATATAGCAATAAGGTGATATTGCCTGGCCACGCGCTCGGGGATTAAGCTCACCACCTGTTCATTTATCTTATAACGCGATAAATCCAAAGGCGGGATATAAAGTTCCCGGGCGAGCAGAGAAAGCAGATCTTTTTCTTTTACCAGCCCCCCGTCCACCAGGATACGTTTTATCCCCACCCCCATTTCCTTCTGCGCCTTAAGCGCCTGATCTATCTGCGGTCGGGTAACCAGCTTATTATTTATAAGTATATCTATGAGTTTTTCCTGCAGGGTAGCCATTTGATTGTCTGTCTTGTTTTCGTCGTGCGTATTGCGTATTGCGTATTGCGTATTGCGTATTGCGTATTGCGTATTGCGTATTGCGTA
>JBHHYQ010000027.1:0-9036 GCA_046757595.1 Candidatus Omnitrophota bacterium | reverse complement strand
AACCTACATTTATGCGGAGAGGTTAGCCCCGGAGATGTCGTGTTTTTCCCCGGGGTGTTTAGCCTCAAAGACAGCGAAATCAGCAAAAATATCTGGCCAAAAATACAGGGTTTATTGTCTTCGGCCTGCGATACGGTAATCGCTATGCGCCTTAAAGAAGGGGTAGCCTTAGGCCGGGACATCGGCGCGCGGCTGAGAAAGATAAATAATCGCATTGCCTTTGTCCGGCGCAGGCTACAGGTGTTTGCCGCATCGCGGCGCAAACGCATAGAGGAAAACGGCGGCAAAGCAGAAGAGGCGAATGCGATTACCAAAAACTGCGATATCAGCGAGGAGATTATGCGCCTTAAGTTTCACAGGCAAAACTTCGCCGCCAAGATAAACTCCCGCAAAAGACACAACCTTGCCGGTAAAGAACTGGACTTTCTCGCCCAGGAGATGCAGCGCGAGACAAACACGATGGGGGCAAAATCCCAAGATGCCCCTTTATCCGGGGCGGTCGTGGAGATAAAAAGCGAGATCGAAAAGATTCGCGAACAGGTCCAGAATGTAGCCTGAGGCCTAAGCCTTAAGCTGCGAGCCCTGAGCAAAGAACTATGGTGAGCGGCTGATGCCGAAGCGTCAAGCAAAGTAACCTGCAACCTGAAGCCTGCAACCTGGAATATGAAAAACACGGTTATCGTCCTATCCGGGCCATCCGGGGCCGGCAAGACCACCCTGATAAAACACCTCTTGACAAAAAGAGGTTTTAGTAGTAAATTATTACGAATTGTCACCTGCACCACACGCCGGCCCCGGCCGGGAGAAAGGCCGGGCAAAGATTATGTATTTCTCGGCCGCAAAGAGTTCGAAAAGGCGATAAGGGAAAAAGGGTTTTTGGAGTGGCAACGGATTTTAGGCGAATATTACGGGACCCCGCGCCAGGCCGTAGAGGAAACACTGCGCGCGGGAAAAACCCCTTTGTTGTGCATCGATGTCCAGGGGGCCAAGGCATTGCGTCGCAAGAGGGGATTTAGTTTCGTATTCGTGTTTGTTCTTCCCTCGCAGCGCGACTGGCAAGGCGCGCTTATGAAACGGCTCCGGGGGCGGTCGGCAGAGTCGCCCGGGCAAATAAAAAAAAGGCTGTCTCTGGCAAAAAAAGAAATCGCCTGCGCCGAAGATTATGACTATGTCCTTATCAACGACAATATTGTCCCAGCCGTAAAAGAGCTGGGAAAGATCATAACTTCATCGATAAAACGGAAAGGAGAACGCTAAAATGTCCTATATCCCTTTGGAAAGGCTTCTGAATGTCACGAATAACTCTATGTACAAGCTGGTAAATCTCGTCTCCCAACGGGCAATCAAGATTGCCGAAGGTGCGGCCAATCTCTGCGATACCGACTCTTTGGTCAAGCCGGCCAACATCGCCTTTGCCGAGATTGCCGAAGGAAAGGTGAAGATAAAAGAAGACAAGTCGGCCAAGAAGGATGAAAAATAAAAAGATTATCCTCGGGGTCAGCGCCGGGATTGCCGCATATAAAAGCGCAGAGATCATCCGAGCCCTGCAAAAACAGGGCATTTCCCCGACGGTGATAATGACGCCGCGGGCAAAAAGGTTTATCTCCCCGTTGACCCTGGAGACGGTCTCGGGAAACAGGGTTTACGACAAGATGTTCGGGCGCGATAGTTATCGCCCCGAGCATATCTCCCTTGCCGATGGGGCGGATTTGATCTTAATCGCCCCGGCCACGGCCGACATCATCGCCCGTATCTCCGGCGGGATATGCGACGACCTATTGACGACTACGGTCTGCGCCGCGTCCTGCCCGGCGTTAATCGCCCCGGCAATGAACGAGAATATGTATCGCAACAAAATCACCCGCGATAACATCCAAAGGCTCAGGAGATACGGCTATAAATTCATCCCCCCCCGTCGGGGAACCCTAGCCTGCGGCAAAACCGGCCAGGGCTGCCTGGCCAAAACAGAAACTATTGTGCAGGAGGTTGGTAAGGCGCTGAGGGGATTATAGGGCACTGTTATAGGTACGACAACAAACTCAATAAACTCAACAAACTCAATTGGCGCGGTGGCCGAGCAGCCAGGCAACGGTCTGCAAAACCGTTTTAGATCGGTGCAACTCCGATCCGCGCCTCCAATGATTGTATTGTGTATTGCGTTGGGGCGCTTATCCCGCATCAGGATGGACTTATCCTTTTCCGCCCGACGCAATACACAATGCGCGCGAGGAATTCATTCATTATGCCGGGGTGCTGGAATTGGCAGACAGCACGGACTTAAAATCCGTTGGAGCTTAGCTCCGTGAGGGTTCAAGTCCCTCTCCCGGCATTATTGCAGCATTCTGTTGAGTTTTGCGCCCGCGGAGACAAAACCAGGCAGCGACCTACAAGCAAGACCAAAAGGAATGATGATGGATGTAGCTACGGCGATTAAGCAAAGATATAGCGCGCGGGCCTATAAGGCAAAAGAGATAGAGGAGGATAAGCTTCGGGCAGTATTAGAGGCGGCGCGGCTTGCCCCTTCGGCAAGCAACCGCCAGGAATGGCGATTCATTGTCGTCCGCGATAAAGATAGGCGCCGGCAGCTTGCCCGGGCCGCCCGGGACCAGGCCTTTGTGGCCGAGGCGCCGGTGGTCATTGTTGCCTGCGCAAAGACCGATAATCACATAATGACCTGCGGCCAGTTATGTTATCCTATGGATGTGGCTATTACCGTAGATCATATTACCCTTGAGGCCACGGAGTTAGGCCTGGGCACCTGCTGGATAGGGGCGTTTTATGAGGACAAGGTTAAGCAAATATTAGGCATCCCGCAAGAGATACGCGTGGTCGCCCTGCTGCCTTTAGGCTATCCCGACGGCTCCCCCCCTGTCAAAAGACGCCTGTCGGTAAAAGAGATAGCGATGTGGGAGAAATGGAGATGAGGAGGCTTGACCATACAAGAATTGTATGATACATTGGATGTCTGGTTAAAGATAGAATAGAGAGGGGTATCAGTGGTTAATTTTCCCGTAGGAATACCGGTTAGGGGGGAAAGATTTGGTTGGTCGGCAAGAGGAGCCGAATAAACTGGAAGGCTTGCTTATTTCAGGACAAAGCGTCGTTTTAACCTCTCCCCGCAGGTATGGGAAGGCCTCGCATTGCCTGGAGTTGTTGGCCCGGCTTAAGAAAAGGAAATGCGATGAGTTATTAACCCTTGAATAGATTAATGAGGTAAGGGCGATATGTTGACCCAAAAACAGCTCAACGAGATAGTTCAGAGGATTAAGAATAACTGTGCTCTGGAAAAAATTATCCTCTTTGGCTCCTATGCCTATGGACAACCCAAAGAAGACAGTGACCTGGATTTACTGGTGGTGGTAAAGAAAAGTGGCCTGGCGCGCCATAAACGGGCCAGGGAGATCAGAAAACAACTCTGGGGACTTACTGATACCCCTAAAGATATTCTTGTCTATACCGAAGACGAAATAGATGACTGGAAAGAAGTCAAACAGGCCTTCATTACTAAAATAATGCGCCAGGGGAGAGTTTTATATGAAAACAAAGAATGAACTGATTAAAGAGTGGCTTAAAAAAGGAGAGAAGGATTTATTAACGGCCACTCACGAGTTGTCCTTTGGTAAAGAGGCTGTAACCGAAAACGTTTGTTTTCACTGTCAGCAGGCAGTAGAGAAGTTTATTAAAGCTTACATGATGTTTTTAGACATAGAGGTTGCGAAGACGCACGAAATAGGTGAGTTAATTACAAAATGCCAGGAGAAAGATGCTGAGATAGCTGAATTTAAAGAGATAGCCGACAGATTAACTGATTATGCCGTGGAGGTTCGCTATCCTGAGATGCCAGAGGTGCCTGCTCTAGAAGAAGCTCGGGAAGCGGTTAAAGTGGCTAAGAGCATAAGAGAATTTATTGGAATAAAAGCGGAGGCCTGATTTTCAAAGCTCAACACCGGGGCGATATCGGAGAAGAACAGTTGCATCTAAACCGGAAAAACATAGCCAAATTCGGCCAAAATGCATTGTTTTTATGTTTTGGGGCTATTGTTCCAATGTGCGTCCTGCGCATAATGATATCGAAAAATTGCCCGCCTCAGGCGGGCAACACGCAATACGCACGACGCAATACGCAATACAAATTTATTTTACTTTCCAATCTCTGACACCCTGACGCTTTTGCTTTTTATGTGACAACGCACTATGCCGGAGATATTGAGCGATTTTCCCAAGTTGTATTGCCCGTTTATCCGCCAGACCTTCAAGATAGACCAAGAACGGTTTAGGCGGATGCGGGGGCGGTTCGGATCATCGGCTACGACAAAAAGGGCCGCGAGGAGACAGAAGACCAGGATAAATTCGATTAGTAGCCAATGATATTATGCCTAAAGAAAAGATACCACGGTAACCCCGTGTCCAACCTCGCAGGTTGGACACGGTTGGGCGTAAAAAGGATATAACATGTCGGAGCGAATAATAAAGATCTTATCCATCGACGGAGGCGGGATACGGGGGATTATCCCGGCGACAATCCTGGCCCGGATAGAAAAACGTACGCAGAGGCCGATTAGCGAGCTGTTCGATATCGTTGCCGGCACCTCCACTGGAGGCATCCTGGCCCTGAGTTTGACGCAGCCGGGCGCGGATAAAAAACCCCGTTACTCGGCCCAGGAGTTGGTCCGCCTCTATCAGGACGAGGGGCCTAACATCTTCTCCCGTAGTTTCTGGCACAAGTTAAAATCACCGGGCAATCTCCTGGAGGAAAAGTATCCCGCGGCGGGGATAGAGGGCGTCCTGGGCAAACATTTTGGCTTGGCCCGGCTCAAAGACGCCCTGACCGATACGATAATCACGGCCTATGACTTAGAAAGGCGCGCGGCATTTTTCTTCAAGAGCCATAAGGCAAAAGAGGATAAAGAGTATGATTTTCTGCTAAAGGATGTTGCCCGGGCCACAAGCAGCGCCCCGACATTTTTCGAGCCGGTAAAGATAGCCAAAAACGAGAGGGATTATTACGCGATGGTAGACGGCGGGGTATTTGCCAATAACCCGGCGATGTGCGCCTATGCCGAGGCCCTGAATAAATATCCCGATATCCCCCGGGACAACTTCCTGCTGGTCTCTTTGGGCACGGGAGAGGCAACCAGGCGTATTGCTTTTGACGCGGCAAAGAGGTGGGGGTCGGCGCAGTGGGCGCGGCCGCTGTTGGGGGTGATGTTCGACGGGATAAGCGATACCATAGACTACCAGCTGCGGCGGATATTTTCTTCTTCTCCCGAAAATTATTGCCGTTTTCAGGCCTCTCTTTATCAGGGCAACGAAGATATGGACGACGTCTCTCCGGAGAACCTGCGCGCCTTAAAGATCTTGGGCGAGGAGCTCGCAGAAAAGGAAACACAGGCCCTGGATAAGATATGCCGTCGATTATCCTGATATTTTCGATACGGAACAGGTGAGAATAAATTGGGGGCGGTTAGCTCAGCTGGTTAGAGTATCACGTTGACATCGTGAGGGTCACAGGTTCGAGTCCTGTACCGCCCAATTTGAGTTTATAGAGTTTGTTGAGTTACTTGAGTTTATTGAGTTATTATCAACCCTTGCATTATCAGGTAAGCGCCTGGGGGGCCATAGCCGCTTAAGCCGGACAGAATATAATAGATGATCGAGGGAATTCGTAAAAAATTCGAGAGAGGAGAATATGAATATTCTTTGCATGCCGTCGATCAAACAATCCTGCGATATATTACTCGCAAAGAAATATTGGAGATGATAGAGAATGCCCGGATAATCGAAGACTACCCAGACGATAAATATGGGCCCAGTTGTTTACTTTATGGAAAGACATTATTGGAGCGGCCATTGCATCTACACTGTTCTTATCCCCATAGAGACAAAATAAAGATAATTACTGTTTATGATCCCGACCAGGAAGAATGGGAATGTTTTACCAGGAGGAGGGCCTGATTATGCAGTGTGAATTATGCCGAGGCAGGGCCAAAGAGAAGACGGTAAGCTATAGCCTGTTTTACGAAGGGCATTGGGTCATCGTAGAACATGTCCCTGCCTATGTATGCCAACAGTGCGGGGAAAAGACCTTTGCCGCAGAGACAACAGAACGACTTCAGAACATCTTTTGGGACAAGGAATACCCGGATAAAAAAATGCAGGTTCCTGTGTTTGATATGAGCTGTCATTAACTACACAATGACCAATCTGCCTACCCTGAGACATAGCTGCGCGCATATTTTGGCGCAGGCGGTGAAGGAGCTTTGGCCGCAGGCGCGGCTGGGCATTGGCCCGGCGACGGAAGACGGGTTTTATTACGACTTCGATTGCGGCCATAAGTTCGTCCCCGAAGACCTGGCCAAGATAGAGAAAAAGATGCGCGAGATAATCGCGCAAGGCCCTGCCTTTCGCAAAAAGGAGGTCTCCCGGGATGAGGCAAAAGAGGTCTTTGCCCGGCGCAATGAGCCGTATAAACTGCAGCTGCTTGAAGAGCTGGGAGATGAAAGCATATCCTTGTATGAGACGGGCAACAGCTTCGTCGATCTCTGCCGCGGGCCGCATATCGCCTCGGCGAAAGAGGTCAAGGCCTTTAAGTTGTTGTCTTTGGCCGGGGCCTATTGGCAAGGGGACGAAAAAAATGCCTCATTACAGAGGATTTACGGCACGGCATTCTTCGACAAAAAGGAATTAAACGATTACATAGAATCTTTACGGGAGGCAAAGAGGCGCGACCACCGCCGGCTGGGAAAAGACCTGCAATACTTCAGCATCGAAGAGGAGATGGGCCCGGGCCTTATCTTCTGGCAGCCTAAGGCGGCAGTGACGCGCCGGATTATCGAGGAGCTCTGGAAAGACGAACATATCCGCCGCGGCTATCAATTGGTAAATACCCCGCATATCGGAAAGGCAGACCTTTGGAAGACCAGCGGCCATTGGGAGTTTTATCGGGACTATATCTTTCCGACGATGGAGATAGAGGGTCGGCAGTATATCCTCAAGCCGATGAACTGCCCCGGGCACATCCTGATTTATAAAGATAGGTTGCGCAGCTGGCGGGACCTGCCCTTTCGCTTAGCGGAGCTGGGCACGGTCTATCGTTACGAACGCTCCGGCGTGCTGCACGGGCTTTTGCGCGTGCGCGGGTTCACCCAGGACGACGCCCATATATTCTGCTCCGGGCAACAATTGGCCAAGGAGATAGAAGGCGTGTTGGATTTGACCTTTTCCCTGCTTAAGAAATTCGGCTTTAGCCAATACGAACTTTATCTTTCCACGATGCCGGAAAAACATATCGGTTCAAGCCAGGCCTGGGAAGAGGCCACATCGGCTTTAAAGCAGGCCCTGGATAAACATAAGGCCGATTGGCAGGAAGACAAGGGCGAGGGCGTATTTTACGGGCCGAAGATAGACCTAAAGATAAAAGATGCCCTGGGCCGCCTCTGGCAATGCACCACCGTGCAGGTAGACTTCAACCTGCCCCAGCGCTTCGGCCTGGAGTTCGTCAACCCCGCGGGAAAGGCCGAGCAACCGATTATGGTTCACCGGGCGATATTCGGGTCCCTGGAGAGATTTTTGGGCATACTGTTGGAACATTACTGCGGGGAACTGCCGACCTGGCTGGCCCCGTTGCAGGCAATAATCGTACCGATAAAAGACAACTGCCTGGAATATGCCGGGGAGGTAAGAGAAAAATTCCGGGAGGCGAAGTTAAGGGTAGAGATAGACCGCCGGCCGGAGAGGATGGACAAAAAGATCCGCGAGGCCGAACTGCAAAAGATACCTTATATATTAGTAGTAGGCGAACGCGAGGCCCAAGAAAACAAGGTCTCGGTTCGACAGAAGGGCAAGGGAAGATTAGGAGTGATGGATATGGAGGAGGCGATAGAAACGATTAGTAATTCGTAATGCGTATATCGTATTGCGTATTGCGTAGTGCGTATTGCGTAATGCCTGCCTGCGGCAGGCAATCTTTCAATATAATTAGTTCCCCTGAAAAACAGGGCTCACAATTAACGCGGATACACGCGGATAAGTTAAGTTGACATCTACGGTTCAACCGCAGATGTCAACTTAGGGTTTTTCAGGGTTAACTAATTAGTGCTCTTCGGGGGTAATGTTTTACGCAATACGCAATACGCAATACGCACGACGCACGACGCAATACGCACGACGAATTACGCAATACGCACGACAAAAAAAGGAGGTGATTGCCATTCGTAAGTTTATTCGTGTCAATGAGAGGATCCGTGTGCCTGAGGTGCGGGTTATAGGCTCCGAGGGAGAACAATTGGGGGTAGTAACGATTAAACGCGCCCTGGAGATGGCGGCGCAAAACGAACTGGACCTGGTTGAGGTGGCCCCCACGGCCCAGCCGCCGGTGTGCCGGATTATGGATTATAGCAAATACAAATACGACCAGGAAAAGAAAGAACGTGAGGCGAAAAAACACCAAAACCTGATGCACTTAAAAGAGATACGTTTCAAGCCGCGCATCGAGGATCACGACTACCGGACCAAGGTCGACCACCTGTTGTCTTTCCTCAAAAAGGGAGACAAGGTAAAGGTAACCCTGATGTTTCGGGGCCGGGAGATGGCCCACAAAGAACTGGGCCGGCGGATAATCGACCGGGTCATAGCCGACTCGGCCGTGGCGGCAACGGTAGAAAAGGAACCGACGATGGAAAGAAGGATGATCATTGCCGTGCTTAGCCCCAAGGGAAAAGAAGTCAAGCAGACAAAATAAGGAAAAGACAAATGCCCAAACTTAAAACAAAAAAGGGAGTGACAAAAAGATTTGATATAACTAAATCCGGCAATGTCAAACACCGTTCGGCCAATACCGGGCACCTGTTGTCCGGACGCGACCATAACCGCAAAAGGAGACTACGCAACACGGCGCGGTTAGGCGGCAAATCCGACACCGCGGCGATAAAACGACAGATGCCGTATGGATGATTGCGTCGTGCGTCCTGCGTAGTGCGTATTGCGTCCTGCGTAGTGCGTATTGCGTATTGCGTCGTGCGTATTGCGTAGTGCGTC
>JBHHYQ010000026.1:0-9456 GCA_046757595.1 Candidatus Omnitrophota bacterium | reverse complement strand
AAAGCCGATGACGCGGAAAATCCGCGCGCGCGGTTTGAGGAAGGGGACAACGGCCCTGAGGCCATTTCCTGCTCCACCGAGGGTTAGTAATGGGAAAATTTCTTGTTCCAACGTCGTCGGATATAGTGCTGATGTCATTTCTATTACAAATGCAAAGTTCAATAATGCGCTTTTATCCGGAACGGATGGTGTTCCATAAACCGTCTTTTCCGCTATGCTTTGTGGCGGGAAAATCCTGTTTTGCTGGTTAATGTTTATCTTGCGAATGTTGTCTGCGATATATGGGCTTGCGGTATCGGCCACGAGGAAGGCCTATGAAAATGGCTGGTTGAGAAGAACGCGGTTAAGCTGCCGGGTTATCAGCGTGGGCAATATTACCTGGGGGGGGACGGGCAAGACGCCGTTTACGGCAATGCTCGCCAAACACCTGCGCCGCAAGGGGCATAACGTCGTAATATTGACGCGGGGATATAGAGGCGCCTTCAGGCCCTGGACAGTTAATCGCCGTCCGACAATCAGCGACGAGGCCGTCTGGTTGAGGCAGGAAACGGATGTCCCGGTTATCGTGGGGCGAGACCGCGCGCGTAAAGGAAAAGAGGCGATAAGCCGTTATAAGCCCGATTTTATCATCCTCGACGATGGGTTTCAACACTGGCCTTTACATCGCGATGTGGACATCGTATCGATAAACAGCCTCAATCCTTTTGGCAACGGTCAACTTTTGCCGCAGGGGATATTAAGAGAGCCCTTATCGCAACTAAGCCGGGCAGATGTCTTTGTCCTGGCCAAGTCCGACCTAACGGATAACCTTTCCGATACAGAAAAGACCCTGCGCGCCGCCAACCCCCGGGCGCTGATTATCTTTGCCCGGCATAACCCTTTGTATTTTTACGACCCCCGGGGAGGCCGCCTTGCCCCGGGGCGCATAAAGGACAAGACGGTCGTCTTGTTTTCGGCCATCGGCGATCCGCTATCGTTCAAAAAGACGATAATGCGCCTGGGGGGGAAGATAGGGGCAGAGCTTGAATTTCCCGACCATTATAACTATCGCAATAGAGACATCGATCTTATCCTGAAACGATGCCGGACATTAAAGGCCGATGCCGTGGTCACTACGGAAAAAGACAAGGTCAAGTTGTCGCCGCAGATGCTTGCGGCGATGTCCGATCGTTTACTGATACTAAAGATAGGAACGGATATTATCGGCGATGAAGAAAAACTATATCGCAGATTGTCTGGCCGTTAGCCTGGCGCGTATCCTGGGACGGGCATTCTCTTTTATCCCGCCGCGGGTTTATGTCGGCCTGGGCCGGGCCTGGGGGCGGTTGATGTTTTACCTGGACCGAAAACATCGGGATACCTGCTATCGCAATATCCGTTTCGTTTTTTGCCGCGAGAAAGGCCCCCGGCAGTTAAACAGGATAACCCGAGAGGCCTTCGAGAACCTCGGGCAAAACCTGTTTGAGATCCTGGCCCTGCCGCGGGTAAACAAAGATTACCTGCGAAGATACATCCGCATCGAGGGGCTGGATGTCTCCCGCCGCGCCTTGAGCCGAGGGCAGGGGCTTATTTATGTGACCCTGCACCTGGGCAACTGGGAGCTGGCCAATATCGCCTGCGGATTGATACACGACAATTGCAGTGTTATCGTCAAGCCGCAAAAACACAGCCGGTTGAATACCCTGCTCAATCGTTATCGGGCCGGCTCCGGGGTAAAGGTTATCCCCGAGGGTTCCCTGCGGGAGATCGTACGTAGCCTGCGAGACAACGGCGTCATCTCCGTTGTCTGCGACCATGGGGCGGGAAAAGGGGACAGGCGCGTTGATTTTTTCGGCCGGCCCGCGCCGATGCCTCAGGGCGCGGCGCACCTTGCCCTCAAGTTCGGGGCGCCGTTGGCCCTTGTGCGCATCATAAGGATAAGCGGGCCGTTCCATAAGATAATTATCGAACCGTTCGGGGAGTTGCCCCGCGATAATGGCGATGATTGCCCCGCGGGCCGGCCTGGCGCGCGAGACATCGAGGCCGTCTTGGGCAGGATAAACCGTTGCCTGGAGGGTTATATCCGCCGCAACCCCGGCCAATACCTGTGGGCCTACAAAAGATGGAGGCATTCCCGTAATCTGCGCCTGTTGATATTATCCGACGGACGGGCCGGCCATATCCACCAATCGCAGGCCGTGGCCGGGATTATCGCCGAATGCGGATGGGACACGCAGGTTAAGACCATAAAGGTTGAATTTCGCAATAGGCTCTCGCGCCTGTTTCCTTTTTTGGGCTTAAGGAGGATATTGAAAGAAAGATGCTACGATGAACTTATCCATAATTTTGCCGATGTCGTCATTGCCGCAGGTTCGTCTCTGGCGTCCGTAAATCTTGCCCTGGCCAGAGAAAACAGGGCCCGGGCCATACAGGTTATGCGCCCGGCGCGGCATCGGGAGAGAAGGTTCGACTTATTGATTATTCCCCGTCACGACAATCCGCGGCAAAAGAAAAATATCGTGATTACGGAGGGGGCATTGAACTCGGTAAGGCCATCTCCGCAGGATATGGCCAGGGCAAATATCGGGCTGCTGTTGGGGGGAGAGGCCAAAGGCTATTCTCTTGAGCCGGATGAGGTTGCCTTGATCGCTTCGCAGATTACGGCCGCGGCCGGGGATCTGGGCCGGGAGATATTTGCCACTACCTCGCGCCGGACATCGAAGCAGGCGGAAGCGTCCCTGAAACAAGGCCTTTGCCGACGCCCCTTATGCCGCCTGTTGGTGATAGCCAACGAAGAAAACATCCCCGATGCCGTCTCGCAGATACTGCGTTCTTGCGGCCTAATCGTGGTTACCGCAGATAGCATCTCGATGATCTCCCAGGCGGCATCCAGCGGCAGGTATGTCCTGGTTGCGGGGGCAGACAGGATTAAAAACCCCCGCCACCTTTTCTTTCTGCGCAACCTGGAACAAAAAGGTTATATTTATTGCGCGGGGTATGATATAATAGCCCAACGGATAAAGGATTTGTTGTCCAGGCGGCCGGGGACCAAGGTCCTTCAGGACAGGGAGCTGGTAAAAAAGAGGCTCGCGCTTATGCTGAGGTAGCGGCAGGCTAGAGGTTATGCGAGCGACAGGCTACGAGCGACGAAAAATGAACATATTACAGGTAGTGCCGGAGCTGAATATGGGGGGGGTGGAGACAGGGACGGTGGACCTGGCCTTGTCTTTGGTGGAGATGGGACATAAGGCCGTGGTCGCCTCTTCCGGGGGAGAGCTGGTGGCGGAGCTGGAAAAGGGCGGGGCAAAACACTACAACCTAAACCTGCGCAGTAAATCCCCGTTACCGATGCTGTTGAATATCCGCCGCCTGGAAGATATTATCCGTCGGGAAAACATAGACATCGTGCATGCCCGTTCCCGCGCCCCGGCCTGGACAACGTTCTTTGCCAGCCGCCGGGCAGGGGTTCCCTTTATTACGACCTGTCACGGGTATTATTCCCGGCACCCCTTTAGTTATGTAATGGGCTGGGGGAAGACGGTAATCGTCCCCAGCGAGGCAATCGGCCGACACGAGAGAGAAGACTTTGCCGTCCCCCTTGCCCGCATAAGACATATCCCCCGCAGCCTAAGGCCGGAAAGGTTCGATTTTATCCCGCCCAAATCCAAGCCGCATTCCCATCCCATCGTGGGGATCATCGGCCGCCTTACCCCGCTCAAAGGCCACAGCTACTTCCTGCGGGCCATGGCCAAGGTCGTTCGGGACATCCGTGACTTAGAGATCTGGATCGTCGGCGATGTCGGGCGGGGAAAAGAGCATTATCGCGCCGAGATAGAGATATTGGTGAAACGGCTGGGGTTGTCGCCTTATGTTAAGTTTTTGGGGCGGCAAAAAGACATCCCCGGTATCTTGAATCAGCTAAATCTCCTCGTCATCTCTACGATAACCGAAGAGGCCTTTGGCCGGGTAGTCATCGAGGCCCAGGCCGCGGGCGTGCCGGTAGTGGGAACAAGGGTAGGGGGGATAAGCGAGATAATAAGCCCCGCGGTTTATGTCTCTTCGGAAAAATGCGAGATAAAGAAAACAGGCGATGTCTGCGGCATGCTTGTCCCGGCGCGAGACATCCCCGCAATGAGTTATGCCATAAAATACGTATTGCGTAACAAAGAATTTGCCGATGACATTGCCCGGGCCGGGCGCCGCTATGTAGAACAAAGGTTTGGCCTAAACAAGATGGTCTCGGCCACGCTCGATGTTTACCGCAAGGCGCAGGAGTTGAATATTCTGGTAATCAAACTCAGCGCCGCGGGAGATGTAATATTAAGCGCCCCCTCTCTGCGCGCCTTAAGAAGAAGATACCCCCGGGCAAAGATTGTCGTCCTTACATCCCTTGGCTGCGCGGAGATACTCAACGGTTGCCCTTATCTGGATAATTTGGTGGTTTATGATTTTCCCCGCGGCGCGGGGGCGGTTAATGGACTCTGGCAATTGGGTAAAAAATTGCGCCGGGAATGTTTCGATGTCTGCCTGGACCTGCAGAACAACAAGACAAGCCACATATTGAGTTTTCTCAGTTTTGCCCGGCGCAGATATGGTTATGATAACGGAAAGTTGTCTTTTTTGCTGAACAGGCGGGTTCGCTTGCCCGCGTTGCCTACCGCCCCGGTAAAACATCAATCCCATATCCTGCGGGCGATGGGGGTCGGCGGCGATTATGACCCGCGGCCGGAACTTTGGCCCAGCGCCGATGACGAAGCTTATATCCGCGACCTTTTGGCCGGGGAATGGCTGGGGCCGGAGCAAAAACTGGTGGGGATAAATGTATCTTCCAGCCAACGTTGGCCGACCAAGAGATGGCCGCAACAGGCCGTGGCCAAGCTCTGCGACCTGCTTATATCGGAAGATATCCGGGTTGTGCTTACGGGAACGACACAAGATTTACCCCTGGCCCGGGAGATATTTCGCGCCTCGCGGGCAAAACCGATTATTGCCTGCGGCAGGACATCGATAAACCAACTTGCCTGTTTAATCAAAAGATGCGCGGCCTATGTCAGCGGCGACTCTGCCTCTTTGCATATCGCATCGGCGATGGGCCGTCCCTTTGTTGCCCTGTTCGGGCCCACGGACCCCCAACGTCATCTGCCCCCCGGGGAAAGATACAAGGTTATCCGCAGGGAGCTCTCCTGCAGCCCCTGCTATAAAAAGAAATGCCCCCAGGAAAATCCCTGTATGCGCCAGATCGGCGCGCAAGAGGTGTTTGTTCAAATAAGGCAATTGTTGTAACAGGCGAAGATTATGAATATTCTTATTGTAACTACTCATCTTAATTATGGGGGGATTGCCAGTTATGTCCTGGCCTTGGCCGAAGGATTGAAGATTAGGGGGCATGAAGTTCTGGTCGCCTCTTCCGGGGGAGACTTGGTTTCTCGTCTTTTAATGCGCGGGGTCAGGCACATTTGTCTGGACATAAATACCAAGTCCGAGTTGAGCCCTAAGATTATCGGCGCATTTTTACGGTTGTCTTTATTGCTCAGGCGGGAAGAGATCGAAATCATCCATGCTCAGACCAGGGTCGCGCAGGTTCTTTCTTGCGCGCTGGGGGCCGTATTTTCTCTCCCCTGCGTTAGCACTTGTCATGGTTATTTTCGTCCGAGGTGGGGGCGACGGATGTTCGGTTGTTGGGGGAAAAGGGTAATTGCTATAAGCAATGCTGTATTCGCCCACCTGCGCGACGACCTTTGTGTAGAACAGCGACGGATAAGATTGGTTTATAACGGGGTTGAGCCTGGCGAAGAAAGGAGAGATGCCTCCGGGGATGCAAAGATAAAACTGGGATTGTCCTCCGGCCCGGTAGTCGGGATAATTGCCCGCCTGTCTGCTGTCAAGGGGCATCGTTATTTGATTGAGGCGATGAAGGAGGTGTTGGCCGAAGAACCCAAAGCGCAGCTTTTGATCGTTGGAGATGGTAAGTGCCGCCTTGAGTTGTTGGCGTTGGCGGGCGCGGCCGGGCTAAGCGATAAGGTTTTATTGTTGCCGGCGAGAGGCGACCTGGATGAGCCTTTTTCGGCGATTGATGTTTATGTCTCCGTATCGGTCAAGGAAGGGCTGGGGTTGTCTGTGTTGGAGGCTATGGGGCATTGTGTTCCGGTAGTGGCGTTTAAGGTCGGGGGGATTTGCGATATCATCGCCCATGAAATTAACGGCCTGTTGGTTTCTCCCCGGGATAGCCATTCGCTGGCCGGGGCGATATTGCGGATAATAAAAGATAAAGGGTTTGCCGTAAAGTTGGCCCGTTCGGGATATCGCGCCGTAAAGGAAAAGTTTTCTTTAGGACGAATGATCGAGGCAACGATTAAAACCTATGGGGAGGCCCGGAATGAAGCATAAAAAGATTGGGAGATTGGTTGTTTTTGCCCTGGTGGTTTTTATCGCCGCCGGGTTGTTTTCCGGGCCGGTTAAGCGGGCCTATGTCCTGCCCGTGCTTATGTATCATCGGGTAGACGGGCAGCAATCGTTGGTTAGCAAGTTGGCCGTTTCTCCCCGGGCATTTGAACGGCAGATGCGTTTTTTTTCCCGGCATAGATATAATGTTATTTCCCTGAAAAATGCGGTGGGGCTGCTTAAAGATGGCGAAAAGATCCCTGCCAAAACCGTAGTGATTACGTTCGACGACGGATATGAAGATAATTATTCGACGGCATTTCCGATACTCAAAAAATACAACATTCCCGCGACGATATTCGTAATCGTGGATTTTATCGGACATAAGGGGTATTTGAATGAGCAAGAGCTTAGAGAGTTGGCGGCGCATCCTTTGATTACGATTGCTAGTCATACCTTAAGCCATCGGGTATTAACCGAGTTAAGCCCCCGCGAACGCAAGGACGAGATATATCGTTCCGGGAGATTGCTGGAGAAAAAGATCGGCCGTTCCGTGGAATTGTTTTCTTATCCTCTGGGGGCGTTCGACCCCGCGGCGCGCCGAATGGTAATCTCCGCAGGGTATCTGGGGGCCGTAGCCACCAACCCCGGCAAAGATTACCCCCGTCACGACATCTATGCCCTGAAGCGGCTGCGTATTTCGGAAAACTGTGGGAATATGTTTGTGTTTTGGGCCGAGACCAGCGGTTATTATACCTTTATCAAGGAACACCGGGATGATTGACAGTTTGATACATTGCCCAGTTGTCGGCTGCATTAGCTGATGATATGGCGATATATATTGCAAAATAAAAAAAAGGTGCTAAAATAAAAATACGGAGGCCTAAAAGATAGTCAAGGGCTATTATTTATATAATGGACAAATTAATTATTGAAGGAGGGACTGTCCTTGATGGGGCGGTGGATATCAGCGGGGCGAAAAATGCCGTGTTGCCTATTCTTTGCGCCGCCCTTTTGACCGACGAGGCCTGCCTGATCTCCAATGTTCCGGACTTAAAAGATGTGCACTTGATGCTTAAGATCTTGCGCGTTTTGGGCGCCCAGACCGAATTCAAAAATGGTATGGTCAGGATTAGGGCCAAAGATATCAAAAGCCACATTGCTCCTTATAGTTTGGTTTCCAGGATGCGCGCCTCTTTCGGGATCTTAGGGCCGCTGTTGGCGCGGATTAACAAGGCCAAGGTATCTTTGCCCGGTGGGTGCATCATTGGGGTGCGGCCGGTAGATTTACATATCAAAGGCTTAAGGAGGCTGGGCGTAGATATCGAGATCTCCAATGGTTATGTTTATGGCCGAAGCAAGCGATTGAGGGGGGCGTCCGTTTATTTGGGTGGCGAGTTTGGCTCGTCGGTATTGGCCACGGCCAATGTGTTGATGGCTGCGGCGCGGGCGCGGGGCGAGACGATAATCGAGGGCGCGGCCTGCGAACCGGAGGTTGCCGACTTGGTCGTTTTTTTGAACAAGATGGGCGCCAGGATAAGGGGCGCGGGGACGCCTACCCTGAAGATAGAAGGGGTGGAGCGGTTCAATGGGGTGGAACATAATATTATCCCGGACAGGATAGAGGCCGGGACATTTATCCTTGCCGGGGCGATTACCGGAGGGGGTATCGTTATCCGTAAGGCTATTCCGGCGCATCTGTCGGCGTTGATAGATAAATTAGAGGCTGTGGGGGTAGCGATAAAAAAGGACGGGGATTGTTTGAGGGTAAGGCCTAAAAGCAGGCTTAAGCCGGTCAATATTACCACTTTGCCTTATCCCGGTTTTCCTACGGATATGCAGGCGCAATTTATGTCTTTGCTTACGGTTATCCCCGGGGTAAGCGTGGTGGCCGAGAAGATCTATCCCGACCGGTTTATGCATATTGCCGAGCTTAACCGTATGGGGGCGCGTATCCAAAAAGAAGGCCCTTATGCCGTAGTGGAGGGGGTGAAGTTTCTCTGCGGCGCCCCGGTAATGGCCTCGGACCTGCGGGCATCCGCAGCCCTGGTCCTGGCTGGCCTGGCTTCCCGGGGCAAGACGGAGATAACCCGGATTTATCACTTAGACAGGGGCTATGAGAGGCTGGACAAGAAGTTGGAGAGATTGGGGGCGAAAATTATCCGCAAGAGAGAATGTTGAGATGATACTGATTATCGACAATTATGATTCGTTTACTTATAACCTGGTGCAATACTTGGGGGAGATGGGGCAGGAGATAAAGGTCGCGCGTAATGATAAGATAGGTCTGTCCGAGATAGACGGCCTTTGCCCGCAGAAAATTGTTATCTCCCCTGGCCCCGGGCGTCCCAAAGATGCCGGTATCTCCTGCGCGTTAATAAAACGGTTTGCCGGGAGGATTCCTATATTAGGCGTTTGCCTGGGGCATCAGTGTATTGCCCGGGTCTTTGGCGGCAGGATCGCGCGGGCCAAAAGGATTATGCACGGCAAGACCTCGTTTATTTATCACAACGGCAAAGATATCTTTCGGGCAATAGATAGTCCTTTCGAGGCAACCCGTTATCACTCCCTGATTGTTCGTCGGGAAGGCCTGCCGCGGGATCTGGAGGTTATCGCCCGAACCAAAGGAAAAGAGATAATGGGCCTGCGCCACCGGCGATTGCCGTTGTGGGGGGTCCAGTTCCACCCGGAGTCTATTTTAACCGTAGCGGGAAAGAATATATTGAGAAATTTTCTGGAGATTAAAACACCGCCTGTTTTATGTCAAAATGAGAGATGATAAGAAACATTCGTCGGCCAAGATAAAAATGCTGGGGTTAAGCTTAATAGAGGTTATGGTTGCGGTGACGATATTTTCTTTTCTCTCTGTATCTTTGTATATGCTTTTGCGCACGGGGATATTCGTCAGGAAAAGATTATCGGTCGACGGACGGAACAGGGAAAAGTCCTATTTGGTTCTCGAGCGCGTCTCCCGGGAGTTGCGTAATGCCGTTAAGTTTACCAATCGGGAAACGGGATTTTTCGGAAAAGGAGACAGCCTGAAATTTTATGCCCTGACCTTCGATTATGCCCATAATTTACCTCGGGTGTCGGCCC
>JBHHYQ010000025.1:0-9485 GCA_046757595.1 Candidatus Omnitrophota bacterium | reverse complement strand
AACCTTTTTTTTCGTCGGGAGCTGAAGAATCTGCAAAACCAAATCAGGGAAGGAGGTTCTTTGAGTCGGGCGATGCGCAAGATAGGGGTATTCGATGCCCCGTTTGTGAATAGCGTGGCTATCGGAGAGGGGTCGGGGCAACTGGATAAAATTTTGGATACATTTTCCCGGGATTACCAGAAAGAGATCGACCGCAGGATAAAGAGATTGGTTAGCCTGCTGGAGCCGTTTTTGATATTAGGAGTGGGTTTGGTCGTGGGGTTCGTGGTCCTGGCAATGCATTTTCCTGTATTCGAGATGGACTTCGATTTTTGAACGGAGGCGCGAGATGAAAAGTAAGTTAGGGGGGGCATTGAAGAAGGCATTTACTTTGATAGAATTGATGCTGGTGGTAATTATTATCGGGGTGCTTGCTTCTTTGGTCGTCCCCCGGATGACGGGTAAGGCAGAGAAGGCAAGGAGGGTTGCGGCCGAGGCGGATATCAAGACCAATATCTCCGCGGCATTGGATCTTTACGAGATGGATGTCGGTAATTATCCGGCGCGGCTGGAGGATTTGGCCCAACCGGTATCGGTATCGGAAAACTGGGATGGGCCTTATCTGAGAAAGATCTCCCGCGACCCCTGGGGCCGGCCTTATTATTATAAGTCTCCCGGGGAATATAACCGCGATTATGATCTGGCATCTTTTGGCAAAGACGGGATATTGGGCACGGAGGATGATATCACGAACTGGGAATAAGCGGCAGGGATTTACCCTGTTGGAGCTGATTTTAGTTATCACGATTATCTCGGTTGTCTTGGGGCTGAGCATCCCGTCGCTGAGCAAAAAAATCGCCCATGCCTCGTTTAGCTCTTTGGTCAACCGCGCCTATCTTCTTCTGGATTATGCCGCCTCCCGTTCGGCGATAAAGAATGTAATTGTTCGCGTGGAGTTCGATGCGCGGAAAAGGGTTTTGTTTGCCAGCGAGGGCGATGTCAAAAAGAAAAATGAGGGAGACGAAGAGATATTGGCCAAGATAGGCCTCCCGCGCAAGATGCGGTTGAGGTTGGACAAAAAAGAAATTAGTTTTTATCCCGATGGGACATCATCGGCCTTCGAAATAGATATCCGCGGCCGAGATAACCGTCGGGCGGTTATTTCCGCAAACGGTATCGATGGAGAAATAACCGTTAGGATAAAGTAGCGCGCTGCGACATTGGTTATGGGCAGGCCTTTATTGTCTGTCGTTTCCCGGCTTGATGCTTCGGCCAAGCCGAAGGATTTTATTCTGGATTTTTCGCTTTCGCGGAGAATGACAAGGTGAAAGATGATGACAAGGTAGATGATGCATGTAAACTAAGGTGACAGCGCAGTGGATATGCGGAGAAGAAAAGGGGTGTTATTGTTCGAGGTTACATTTGTGGTTCTGCTCACGGCGATTATCTCTTTGTATCTGTTTCGGGGCTATGCCACATTTATCAGGGCCGAAAAGAAGGCCGGGGATTATTTGAGATTGGCGATTTTTGCCGAACAAAAGATCTGGGATATGGAGGTAAATCCCGGGGATTATAGTTCTGATGACGGCGGTAAAAAACAGGGGCAGGATGATGATTTTTCCTGGAGCCTGGATTTGCAGGATGTCGAAAATGACGAGCAGCGAGTTAACCCGGATTTTTCCGGCCTGCAGAGAGCCGTATTACGCCTGGGGGCGAAAAAGAGAAAAAACATCTCTTTGGATATGGTGGTTTATCTGCTGCCAAATAGCCGGCCATAGCCCATTGTTTGCGGAGCAATAGATGAGTTATTATAAAATATTGGGGTTGAACCGGGAGCCGTTTTCTACCAGCCCGGATCCGGATTTCTTTTACCAGTCCATAGAGCACAAATCCGCTCTTTACCGGTTGCGTATATCTATCGAGCTAAAAAGGGGGCTTAGTCTTATTGTCGGCGATGTCGGCACGGGCAAGACCACTTTGAGCCGGCGCCTGGCCCAATTATTGAACAAGGAGCCGAACATAATAATTACTATGGTCCTTAACCCCATTTATGAGAATGAGCGGCAGTTCCTCGCCGATCTCGTAGAGCGGTTTCATATCGATATGGATAATATCGAGGGCCGCCAGCCCGCGATTTTGGACTATATGAAGATGATAGAAAGGTTCCTTTTCGACAAAGGCGTAGAGGAACGGCAGACGATAGTCTTGTTAATCGATGAGTCGCAGAAGCTTATCGACCCCTGCCTGGAGATATTGCGCACGCTTTTGAATTACGAGACCAACGAATATAAGATCCTGCAGCTGATCTTGATGAGCCAGATGGAGCTCTTGCCGCGGATTAGCCGGATAAAAAACCTCTGGGACCGCATCGCCTTAAAATACGTAATTAACCCCCTGGAGGAAGAAGAGGTAAAGGGGTTGATAGGTTTTCGCCTGCGCCAGGCCGGTTATGTTTCGCGTTATCCGATGTTTAGCGATAATGCCATAAACGCTATCTATAATTATACCCAGGGCTATCCCCGCAAGATTGCCCGTTTGTGCCACGACGCCCTGGAATATGGTGATGTATAATAAAGAAATGGTGGATAAAAACATTATTCAGGAGTTGATCAAGGGAGAGATCGATGCCAGAGGTATCTCCTGAAGAGAAATTATTTAGGGTTATCCGGGATCAAAAGGACGCCCCGACGGACAGCGCGGATTTACCCCCGACAGATAAAATGAACGTTGTCGGACGCCGTGGCCTGAGGCAGTTTCTTTTTGGGGTAAACCCTTTCCGCAAGAAATCTTTCCGGGGGCAGGCGGACGGGGAAGGCGCGCCGGACAAGAAGGCCGCCGATGGCCTGCCCTTAAGAGAGAGGATCAAGGGCAGGTTGTCTTTGGCTGTGGCATTGAGGTTGCAGGACATAGACCCGATTAAAAAGACGTTTGCTTATGGTCTGCGGCCGGAGACGATAAACTCGATGCTAGCCGGCTTGTTGGTAGTCAGCCTGAGTTTTGTCGTTTATCAGGGCGTGTTCGGCCGGCCGAATATTGCCGCGGTTACCCAGGCGATATCGAAAATTAAATATCGCCCCCCCCGACGGCCGGCGATAGAGACGTTTAAGCCCGTGGATTTCTATCTGGAGGAGCAACGTAAGAGGGATATATTCAAACCTTCGCCGCGCCCGGAAGATAAGGTCGTGGTTACCCGTCATAAAGAAGTCAAGCCGGCCGTGCGATTGGAGGACTTAGCCCGGGATTTAAAATTGGTAGGGATATCCTGGGGGGCATCTCCTAAGGTGATGATCAAAGACAATGTTCAGGGGGTTACTTATTTTTTGCGCCAGGGGGAGATGGTCGGGACCAGCGGGATAAAGGTCAAGACGATATTCAAAGATAAAGTAGTCCTTAGTTACGAGGAACAGGAGATGGAGCTGTTATGACAAAGGTCGGAGTTCGGAGTTCGGAGGTCGGAGGTCGGAAGACATTCCTGTTCTTTGTTCTTTGTCTATCTGTATTCTGTCTTTTGTCTTCTGTCTTCTGTCTTGCCCAACAGACCGCCTCGGAGAAGTCGATATCCGATTATGATCTGGAGGGGCTGGACAAGGTGATATCCATCGACCTGCGGGCAATGGATATCGTGGATGTGTTGAAGTTTTTTGCTATCGAGGGGGAGCTTAATATCGTTGCCGGCAAGGATGTCAGCGGAGAGGTAAATTTGTTGATTAACGATGTGACTATCGGCGATGCCCTGGAGATAGTTTTTTCTACGAATAGTCTGGCCTATGAGATTAAGGGGAATATTATCAAGGTGATGTCTAACAATGAGTATAAGGCGCGTTATGGCGTAAATTTTTACGACCAGCGCAATACGGTTATCCACCAATTGAAGTATGCCTCGGCAAAAAGTTTGTCCGCAATGCTCGGCAATATCAAAAGCAGTATCGGTAAGATAATCTACGACGATTCTACAGGCACGATTGTGTTGATAGATACACCGGCCAAGATTGCCGAGATGGAGGAGTTGATAGATAAACAGGAACTTCCTACGGTGAGTAGGGTTTTGCCCACCGAGACGCGGGTGTTCAAGCTGAAATATGCCAAGCTGGAGGATATTCAGGCAGAGATAAGTCAGGCCCTGACGCAAAATATCGGTACGATGCGCGTGGACACCCGCACCAATACCCTGGTGATAACCGACCTCCCGCATCAGCTGGAGAAGATATCCGAGTTGATAAATGTTTTTGACCGTAAGACCCGCCAGGTGTTTATTGAGGCCAAAATAGTCCAGGTCACTCTGGACGATACCTTCAAGTGGGGGATAGACTGGGAAAAGCTGACCACGATGGGTTATACGGGAGATAGCAAGAGTCGGCAGTTTTCCATCAAGCCCGAGGTGAACCTGCCCCTGAATCTGTCCAGCTCCTACAATAAGCTGACCTTGAGCAGCCTGAGCACCTCTAACTTTAGCGCGGTATTAGAGCTGTTACAGACGGTAGGCGAGACGAAGATATTGTCCAACCCGCATATTACCACAGAAGAAGGCAAAGAGGCGACGATAAAGGTTATCACCCGTCAGCCATATCGCGAGGATACCACGGTTACATCGCAGGGAGGTACGGTTACTCAGACGATAAATTATGTCTTTGTCGAGGTGGGGGTAATGCTTAATGTGACCCCGACGATAAACGAGGATGGCTATATCAGTATGGTTATCAAGCCCGAGGTTAGCTCGATAACCAGCTGGTATCCGGACTCGGCGACCTCGACCCGGGTTCCGGTTATCGAGACGGCCAATGCCGAGGCTACGGTAACTGTCGCCGACGGGACCAGCGTAATCATCGCCGGGATGATAAAAGACAGCAAGACCAAATCGATAAACAAGTTGCCCCTGTTGGGCGATATTCCCTTTCTGGGCAAGATATTTAGCAATGTCAGCGATGTCCTGCAACGTACCGAGACGATAGTGTTTTTGGCCCCGCGCATTGTCAGCGGGGACGAGACATTCTTGTTAAGGCGCCATATGGAAAAGGAAAAGATGCCGATTAGGAAATAACTGTAGTTTATTGAGTTATTGAGTTGGTTGAGCCAACCTTTCTGATTCAACAAACTCAATAACTCAATAAACTCAAATGAGGTGGACAATGACCAAGATTATCTTTTTGTTGTGTGTGTGGGTTATGGAATGCGGATTATGGATGCATCCGGTCGGGGCCTGGCCCTGGGATGATAAGGCCAAGGTGCGCAGGAGCTCATACAATGAACTCCTGGATAAAAATTTGAGGTTGCAGGAAAAGATAAAGCAATTGCAGGCAGAAGCAGACAAGATGGCCTCGATGAACCAGGCCCTTTTAGGGCATACCAAAGAGGTGAGCAAAGACAACGAGGACCTTAAGGCCGCGGTGGAGACATTGAAGAATAGGCTCGTGGAGAGAAAGCTGGCCTCGGATAAGCTTAGGGCATCGAAAGAGGCCCTGGCTCAGGAATTGAACGAGGCCCAGGAACGGTTGATAAAATTGGAAAAGGCGCGTCGGGGAAAGTTCGACTACGCCCGCAAGAAAATAGAGCAGAGCCTTAAACGGCAATACGAACGGCGCGCAAAGAAGTTGCGGGGTGACCTGCGCAAAGAGAAGGCGGCCTTCCAAAGGCAACTGGAATTTTATCAAAAACAGGTAAAAGATATCGAGAAACGGCTTAAGGCCCAAGAGGATAGGCATAAGGCAAGGTTGGACAAATTGAGCGGGGGATACGAGACAAAACTGGAGAAGATGAGGGGAGAATATGAGGCAAAATTGGAAAGTCAGGCCCGGGAATATAACGATGAAACAGAAGGCATCCGCCGGGAATACGAGGCCAAGATATCGGATCTCCAAAAGGGGTTTGACGATGAGCTGGGCCGCCGGGAAAAGGAATATAATCGGCTGAGGGAGGAGGCAGACAGCGGATATCTCGCGGAGATAGCCCGCCTTGAGAAAGATAGGAGTGTCGGGCAAAAGGCGCTTCGGGAAAAGATAGATAATATGGAGAGTGATTTTGCAAGAGAGAGTAAGCGCCTGGCGGATGCCCGAAAGAAGGCCCAGGGTCTGCTGGATAAAGAGAGGGAGATATCCCGGGGGCTCAGGCAGCAAAACAAGGCATTGCTGGGCCAGGTAGCCGATCTCAATCTTGCGGTCAAGAAGTTAACTTTGGAAAATGGCCGCCTGGATAAGGAGTTGTCCGATTCGAATGTTGCGGCGCAAAAGAGAGAGCGGGATCTTGAGGCAGAAGTTGCCGAATTAAACGCCCAGATAAAGGAGTTGCGGGAAAAGGCAGGCCGGTTTCGTTCGGACTGGATAACTACGCGCAAGCAGAGGGATAAACTATTGCGGGAGAACAAGGCCTATAGTTCTTCCAACCTGGCGTTGAGAAAGAAAAATAAACAGGCGGCATTGAAGATTGGGGCGTTAAGAAGCGAGAAAAGGCGGTTAGAGGGCAAGGTGAGCAACCTGCGGCATAATCTCCAGACCAACGAGCGGATTAAGGAAAAGGCCGAAGAAGAGTATGTAAGGCTCAAAGATAAGATGGACCGGGAACGGGTGGATATGCATTACAATATGGCGCTTATGTTCGAAAGGGAGGGGTTGTATAAAGACGCCGAGCGAGAGTATCTTAAGGTCCTGGCGATAAACGCCCTGGACGCCGGCACGCACTATAACTTGGGCATACTTTACGACGATTACCTGCGGGATATCCCCAAGGCGATATACCATTATAAGCAATACCTTGAGATAAATCCCGAGGGGCAGTATATCTACGAGGTAAAGGAATGGATAATGCAGGCCGAAGAAAAGATAAGGATAGAATCAAAGGTGAATTGAGGATATCAGAGCACAAGCGCGCAAGTGTACAGGAGTACAAGTAGATAGGAAAATAAAAAACGGGAAGAGGGAAAGAGTGTAAATTGCCATGATTAAAAAAAATACCTTAGTTGTATTTTTGCTGTTGTTCTCTACCAATATAGTCTGGGCCTGGCCCTGGGATAGCGATAAGGAGGTTAAGAAGCGG
Organism: Candidatus Omnitrophota bacterium; assembly: GCA_046757595.1. Taxonomy (GTDB): domain Bacteria; phylum Omnitrophota; class Gorgyraeia; order Ghiorseimicrobiales; family Ghiorseimicrobiaceae; genus JBHHYQ01. The sequence continues at coordinate 2,480 of JBHHYQ010000025.1, read as the reverse complement.
GTTGAAAATGAGGTTGCCCCGGCGCAGCCTCTGCCCGCGCAATCGGCTCAGGCGGAGAAACAGGGATTTCGTAAAAAGATAGAGAAGGCGGAAGAAGAGAAGACGGACTTGCGCAGCCGCATAAAGTCTTTGCAGTCCCGGCTTATTTCCCAAACCAGAGGGCAGGGAGATATTATAGAAAGGCTTAAAGGTTTAAATAAACAGCTGGAGAGAGAGTATAAGCAGAGATTATCCGAGCTGGACAAGAGATCTACGGACCTAAAGGACGAGATCCTGCGTAAGGATGAGAAGATATCTTCTTTGAAATACGACCTGCAGCGCGAACGTAGTAATGCCAGGGAGCAACGTGATGAGTTGCGCGCGGCCAGGGAGCGCTTTAACCGGGAAAAGAACAGGCTGGAGACCCGCGAGATAGACCTAAAAAAGCAAATAGATGCCCTGAGGGAAGAGTTGATCGACCGCAAAGAAAGGTATCGTCAGGAGCTTTTAGACAGAGAACGGGAATATAAAGACAAGTTGGCGCAGATAGAAGAAGACTATGCCGATAAACAGGTCAAGATGCAGCAGGGTTATGAACGGGACATCGATGGCATTAAAAGTAGTTACGAAGAAAAGATTGCCGATCTGAAACGGGAACAAAGAACGGCGCTTTCCGATGCGGAGAGTTCTTATCGCAGCAAGGTAAGGCAGATTAGGGAGGATCTCGAGGCGGAGATTATCCGCATTGGCAAAGATAAAGAGGCAGAGATAGCCCAGCTCGACAATAAGCATAAAGAGGAGATGGCCCTTTTGAGAGGAAGGTCGGAGCGCTTGAAAGGGCAGTGGGATGACGAGCATAAGGCCCGTCTGGCATTGGAGGATGACCTTGTCTCGGCGCGGGACGAAAAGAGAAAGATGGAGTTGGAGTTCGGGGAAAAACAAAGATTATGGGAGCTGGAGAGGTCCAGGGCCGATAAACAAAGGCAGTCTGGGGAACAAGAGAAAGCGAAGTTGAGGCAAGAGATAGCTGCCCGGCAAGAGGAATTGTCTCAGGCAAAGAAAGATGCCGCGGCAGGGTTGGTTTCGCAGGAGGAGAAATTCAGGGAGGAAATAGCCAAGATTAAAGAAGGGTATTCCGCCGAAATAGACAGCCTCAGAGAGCAATATGATGCGCAATCTTCCGATATGAGGTCCAAATATGAAGGGGAAATAGCCAAGATTAAAGAAGGGCATTCCGCCGAAATAAAAGACCTCAAGGCCCGGTATGACCTGGAGTTGGCCAACATGAAGTCCGGATATGAAGATAAGATAGCCAAGCTCAAAGAGGCGCATAATGACGAGATCTCTTCTTACGAGGACAAGCTGGCTAAGATGAAGGAGGAATACGAGAATGAGGTTTCTTCCCTGAAGGAAGACCTTGCGGCCGATAAAGATAAGATAAGCAGCGATTATGAAGAAAAGATCGCGCAGATAAAACAACAATATCAAGAGGAAATCATAGAACTTAAGCAACGCCATAAGGCCGATATCGACGAACGGGAGAGCATTTATGGCGATAAAATTGCCGCGCTGGAAGAGGACTATAGCAATAAGCTGTCGCAGGTTCGGGAGGATAACCTGGCAGAGATCAATAAGCTAAAGCGGGACAACCAGGCCCGGCTGGCCTCCCTTAAGCAGCAGGCCGATGATGAGATTGCCGGCCTCAAAAAAGAAAACCGGGCCCTAAAGGATGAGCTGGATATCGTCCGTAACCAGTCTTTGTTGTTGAAAGGCGAGCTTGCCGAGATGAAAAGTGGCGGGGAAAAATTGACTATGCTCCGGGAGGATTTGGCGCGGGAGAGAGAGGTGTCCGAGGAGTTGGACGAAGAAAACAGCCGATTGAAGCTGGAGATAAAAAGCCTGGAGGTTAAGCTGGCCAAGGTCAGCAGCGAAAAAGAAGACTTGGGCCGCTTGATTAAACAGGTTGATGCCTCGGCGAGTTCCAATGTCGATTATCTTACCCAACGGCTTTCTCATACAGAGAAAGATAAAATAGGGGCCCTGGCCGAGGTCAAGTCTTTGCGGGCGAAAAATAAAGAGCTGGAGAAGAAGATAGACAGCCTGAAGTATAGTTTGAGTATGAGCCAGAAGGTAGAAAAGGATACGGTCAAACAATATCGTTCTTTGGTAGAGAAGACGACCAAAGAGCGCGTGGATATGCACTACAATATGGCGCTTATGTTCGAAAGGGAGGGGTTGTATAAAGACGCGGAGCGGGAATACTTAAAGGCCCTGGCCGTGGACCCCGTGGATGCCGGAAGCCATTATAACTTAGGGATACTCTATGACGATAACTTGGGCGAGCACACCAAGGCCGTGTATCACTACAAGCAATATCTGGTTGTGAATCCGGAAGGAAAATACGCCTCTAAGGTCAAGCAGTGGATTAAAGAGGCGGAGAGGTGATTTATCAACCTTTGCGCTACCAACTGAACGCTTATAAGCCGTCTTTTGCCCGTATG
>JBHHYQ010000024.1:0-9538 GCA_046757595.1 Candidatus Omnitrophota bacterium | reverse complement strand
GGCGATCAATACTATGGGACGAGAAATTTTCCTCAGGGCCCAACCCAGGGAGGCAACGGTGGTAGACTTACTGTCGTTGACAAAATCAACCCCCCGGATATTCGCCACGAACTCCAAACGATGTTCCAGCCCGCCAAAATCCCGAAAGGCCTCCAGGCAACCTTCCCCGCTTACTCCGAATACCTCGGCAACAGACAGCGCCGCGGCCTGATTGGCATTCAGGGTCACACCATTTATCCTTAAATCGTCGGGGAAAAATTTTATCTGGGGGCGAATGCCGCAACCCAAACCCGCCAACCGCAAGTCGCCCTTATTCAACACCAACCAATCCCGCCTATCCTGATTGGCGAATATTCGCTTCTTCGCGACAAAATATTCTCCGATATCCCGATGACGATTCAGGTGATTGGGGCTAATGTTTAAAATCACCGCAACATAAGGTTTAAACTTGTCTATCGTCTGCAGCTGAAAAGAGCTAACCTCGAGGCAAACGATATCATCCCGGCCGATATTGCCTATCTCGCCGGAAAAGGGATTGCCGATATTCCCGCAGATATGGGCCTTTTTGCCCCCGCCCCTTAACGCCGCGCCGATAAGGCTGACCGTGGTCGACTTACCGTTGGTTCCGGTAACGGCTATGATCTTTGCCGGGCATAGCGAGGCCGCCAGTTCTATCTCCGGGATAACCCGAATGCCTTTCTCCCGGGCATATTGCAGGCAAGCGAGATCCGCCCTGGCCCCCGGGCTGACCACAATCAGGCCCGCGCCGCCAAACATCTGTGGCGAATGCCGCCCCAGCTCGCAGCCCACCCCCTGCCGCCCCAGCTCGCCGCAGATACCCCGCGTCCGGGGGCTATCCTCTATCTCGCTAACAACCACATCGTGGCCCAGGCGCTTAAGTAGTGTGGCCGCGGCCCGGCCGCTGCGCCCCAAGCCAACGACAACAACCTTTTTGTCTCCCGGTAAAAATCCCCAAAAAGTTCTTGGCAACATCGATAGTTATGATATAATCATTAGCTATGAAGGCATTGCTCTCTTCCACATTCGCAGGATTACCTTAGATCTAATCTATGAGGTTATCGACGAACGCACCCAGGATATCCGCAATAAGGCCTATCACATCGAAGATAGAGCGCAACACTCGAAGACAAGATGAACCGTCGGTTTGAGGTGGTAGACCGTCAGTTTGAGGCAATGAAGCAAAAGATCGACAACCTCAATGTCCGCTTCGACCAGCTATTCACTATCCTCCTTAACCAACGACAACAACCTCAATAGCCCTCCACGACCATAACCTCTTCCAAAATAGACGCCTTGATTCTGGGGCGGATAATCGCCGTATAACCTACCCCATTTTCCTGTTTATGCCAATCGATAATCTCCCCAATAACGATACCCTTGGGATACTTGTTTCCCAGGCCCATAGTCAATACCACATCTCCCCGTTCTATATCCGCATCCGCAGATAAATAGTCCATAACACATTTTCCCAAAAGGCTTCCCGAGACTATCCCGCTCTCCCGCGAACGACGCACTATGCCGGCGATATTCAAATTAGGGTCGGTAAGCAAGACAACGCGACTCGCCCTCGCGGAAACATCGGAAATCTTCCCGACCAACCCCCGGCTATCGACCACCAATTGCCCAAAACGGATACCATCGTCTTTCCCCTTATCGATAACTACGGTATTCGACCAATTAGCCATATCCCGACCCACGACCCGAGCCGAGAGCAAAGAAAAATCATTCTCTTTACTGAATGTAAGGAGCCTCTTTAATCTCTGGTTTTCATAAACAACCTCATCGGCATCGAGCAGTTTTTTCTTTAATACGGCATTCTCCCGGGATAATACAGCTACCTTACGATAATTGACCCGATAGGAAACCAAGGCATTGATCTCCCGGCCAAAAAACTCCGCGATATAAACAGGGGTTTTGAGTAATTGGGAAAAAAACAGTTTGGGGAAGGAAAAAGAGGAAACGCTAAAAGCGAAGAGAAGAATTAGGATAAACCCCAAGAAAAAATAATACTTTTGTTTGGGCCACAAGGTATATTATCGTATTGCGTAGCGCGTTTTTCATCGCCCATCGCGCGGGATACATATTGCGTAACCCCCCTCCACGCTCTTCCAAACGTGGCATCTATTCCCCACACGGAAACGTGGTGGGGCAACCTCTCCCCTACGCGCTACGAAAAACACATAACTTATCTCTCACATCTCCTGCTTGGGAGGAACGGTTACCCTCCGCAGATACTTTATTTCGTCCAGGACCTTTCCCGTCCCCAGAACCACCGCGGTCATCGGCTCGTCGGCCACATGCACAGGCAGGCTGGTCTCATCGGAAATCAGCCTATCCAGGCCGCGCAACAGAGACCCGCCTCCGGCCATAACGATGCCGTGGTCTATCAAATCCGCGGATAATTCCGGCGGCGTGCGCTCCAGCGCCACCCTTATCGCCTCGACTATCGAACGAACCGGTTCCTGCAGAGAATCCCTGATCTCCTCGGAAGATATCGTAACTGTCTTAGGCAACCCGGCAATCAGATCCCGGCCTTTGATTTCTAAAGTAAGCTCTTCCTCCAGGGGGAAGGCGGAACCAATCTTCCATTTTATCGCCTCGGCGGTATGTTCCCCAACCATAAGGTTGTAGACCTTCTTGATATGATCGACGATAGCCTGGTCCATCTCGTCTCCGCCGATACGGATAGACTTGGAAAAGACAATCCCGGCCAAAGATATAACCGCAATCTCCGTGGTCCCGCCGCCGACATCCACAATCATATTCCCCGTAGGTTCCTGTATCGGCAGGCCCACGCCAATAGCCGCGGCCATCGGTTCTTCCACGAGAAATATCTCCCGCGCCCCGGCCTTCTCCGCCGAATCGCGCACAGCCCGTTTTTCCACTTCGGTTATCCCCGAGGGGATAGCAATTACCATGCGCGGACGAACAAGCACGCGGCGGTTATGTACCTTTTTTATGAAATGACGCAGCATCGCCTCGGTAATATCGAAGTCGGCGATAACCCCGTCTTTCATCGGCCGAATAGCCACGATATTTCCCGGAGTCCGGCCCAACATCCTCTTGGCCTCTTCGCCAACCTCCATAACCTTGGATGTCCCCTTTTGTATCGCTACTACCGAAGGCTCGCAAAGCACAACCCCTTCGCCTTTGACATAGACCAGGGTCGTAGCCGTGCCTAAGTCTATGCCCATATCATTGGAAAATAACCCCAAAAGATAGTTTACTCCTTTACGCCCGAGATCGAAAATCCTGCTAAGTTTAATAACCATAATCTTCTCCTTAAAAAGGCCCTAAGATCCATAGCCCGCCCCAAATCCTTCTCTCGGGGACACCTTTAAATATACCAAATATCTTTATATCTGTCAAATGTTTTTTAGGCATTTTTTCGGGAGAAAATTTTCGCGTTACTTTAGGACATAATTTTCGCTTGGGGGGCGCGGAGAAATTTATCACACAGAGACACTATAACCGTTAATAAGACAAAAACCGACATTCAGGCTGTGTCGCAATGACATTGCGACACAGCCTGAATGTCGGTTTTTGTCTTATTAAGCGAAGGCGGGGTTAAATATCGAAATAAAGATAAAACTCGTAAGGGTGGGGCCGAAGGGTTAGGGCGCTTATCTCCTTTTCCCGCTTATACTCAATCCAGGTATTGACAACATCCGGAGTAAACACATTGCCCTTGAGCAAAAATGCGTTATCTTTCTCTAAGGCATTTATTGCCTGCTCCAGGGAGGCGGGGACATTGGCTATCCTCTTTGCTTCCTTCGGGCTCAACTCGTAGATGTTTTTATCCAGGGGTTCGCCTGGGTCTATCTTGTTCTCTATCCCATCCAGGCCGGCCATAAGCATTGCCGCAAAGGCCAGATAAGGATTGGCCGAGGCATCCGGGGGACGGAACTCGATGCGCTTAGACTTGGGATTTTCCGTATAGACCGGAATACGCACGGCCGCGCTGCGGTTCCTGGCCGAGTAAGCCAAGTTTACCGGGGCCTCGAAACCGGGCACCAGCCGTTTGTAGGAATTGGTGGTCGGCGCGGCAAAGGCGAGTATTGCCGCGGCGTGTTTGAGCAGGCCGCCGATATAATACTTTGCCGTCTGGCTGATTAGGCCGTAACCTTTGGGGTCATAAAAGATGTTACTGCCATTCTTCCACAATGACTGGTGGGTATGCATCCCCGAACCGTTGTCTCCGAACAACGGCTTGGGCATAAATGTCGCCACCATATTATTCTTGCGGGCGATATTCTTTACGATATACTTATACATCAGACACTTATCGGCAATATCCACCAACGTGCCAAACTTCATATCTATCTCGCACTGCCCGGCCGTGGCCACCTCGTGATGATGCACCTCCACGGGGATGCCGGCCTTGATCATCGTAAGTATTATCTTGCTGCGCAGGTCCTGCAGGGAGTCGTGCGGCGGGACAGGAAAATAACCTTCCTTATAACGCGGCTTATAACCTAAGTTGGGGCATTCTTCCCGGCCGGAATTCCACTCTCCTTCCACAGAATCGACATAATAATAACTGGTATTCTCCTTTTGGTCGAAGCGGACATCGTCGAAGAGAAAAAACTCCATCTCCGGACCCCAATAACTTTTATCGGCCACCCCCGCGCTGCGGGCATATTCCGCAGCCTTCTTGGCGATATAGCGCGGGTCGCGGCTATAGGGCTGCTTGGTAAGGGGGTCGTAGATATCACAGAGGATGCTTAAGGTAGGAACCTCGCAGACAGGATCGACCACGGCCGTGGTCGGGTCAAGCTGCAAAATCATATCCGACTCCTGTATCTTCTGGAAACCGCGGATAGAGGAACCATCGAAACCTATCCCCTCCACCCAAATACTTTTTACCGGATCATCGATATTTGTCAACTCGGAGACCGGCAGGGAAAAGTGTTGCCATAATCCCGGCAGGTCGTTGAATTTCAGATCCACTATCTGAATCTTGTTTTCAGCAATAATCCGGGCCACATTCTCGATTGCCTTTTCGTTTGCCAGGCCGTTCCAGCGAAATTGCGCGCCGCTCTTCTTGTTGCCGCTACTCTTTGCTCGTCTTGCCATCTCTCCTCCCTTTTACCAACCACCGTTCACATCTGCTTAATGAGACAAAAACCGACAATGTCGCTTTTTGTCTCATTAGCTGCCATTATACTACAAACCCTATTATAATACAAGTAAAAATCTGCGGGGTTTGGTAACTCCTTGTTTAAACGAAGACCGAAGACCATCCGCAGGATCCGCCTCTGGCGGAAATAAACTCAATAAACTCTACCCCACCGCCTTCTCGCCCCGCTCTCCGGTGCTGATACGGATACAGCGCTCTAATGGTAGAATGAAAATTTTCCCATCGCCAATCTTGCCTGTTTTAGCCCCTTTTATAATCGCGTTAATCGTCGGGACAACAAACTTCTCGTTCACGGCAATCTCAAGTCGGACTTTTTTAAGAAGATTTACTTTGTGAATTACCCCTCTATAGGCTTCGGTATACCCTTTCTGCCGGCCGCAACCCAAGACATTGCTCACCGTCATCTTATGAATATCAGCAGCGAATAGGGCTTCTTTAACGTCCGGTAACTTATGCGGTTGAATCATTGCTATTATTAACTTCATATCATCCTCCTTATTTTAACACGGATTCTCACGGATATCCAGGTTTTTTTACGTGTCTATTCTGTAGTAAATACCTGAAACCCCGAATAAGATTCCATGCCGTGCTCACCAATATCAAGGCCTTTAAGCTCCTCTTCCTTAGATACTCTTAAACCTACTGTAGCCTTAATAATCCCAAAAAGAATCATTGCCGCGCCAAAAACCCAAATAAACGCCGACACCACGCCGATTAACTGAGTCATAAGCTGGCTTAATCCGCCGCCAAAGAAAAGGCCATTAACAGCGCCTGCCCCGCTGGCTTCCCCATAGGAGCTCTGAGCAAAGAGACCGACTGCAAGTGTCCCCCAGGCGCCGCATATGCCATGAACGGATATTGCGCCAACCGGATCATCGATATGCAGGACCTTATCAATGAACTCAACGCTCAAGACTACTATGGCGCCTCCAATTGCGCCAATAATAATTGCGCTTAAAGGCGACACAGACGCGCAACCGGCTGTAATCGCAACTAATCCAGCTAATGCGCCGTTTAAAGCCATGCTGGTATCAGGCTTTCCAAATCTCATCCAGGCAGTCCACATAGCCAAGATTGCTCCGGCAGCTGCGGCCAAGTTGGTGGTTACGGCAATAGTAGCAATACTTAAATTAATTCCTGCAGTTGTGCTTCCGGGATTAAAACCAAACCAGCCAAACCAGAGGATAAAAACCCCTAAAGCGGCCAAAGGAATATTGTGCCCGGGAATGGCATTGGAAGAGCCGTCTTTATTGTATTTGCCCAATCTTGGGCCAAGCATTATCGCTCCGGCCAAAGCTGCCCAGCCGCCTACGGAATGAACCACAGTTGAACCGGCAAAGTCAATCATACCTTTAGCCGAAAGCCATCCGCCACCCCATATCCAATGGCCTACAATTGGATAAATTAAGGCCGTAATAAACACACTATACCAAAGATACCCGCTAAACTTTGTCCGCTCAGACATGGCTCCGGAAACTATTGTTGCCGCGGTCGCGGCGAATACTGTTTGAAAAATCCAGTAAGTAAACTGCCACAAGCCATCGCCGGTCGCCGGATTAGCCGCGCTTAAAAAGAAACCTGTTTTACCAAAAAGCCCGAACGCGCTTGTCCCAAACATTATTCCAAAACCAATGGCCCAAAAGGCGATTGAACCCACGGAAAAGTCCATAAGGTTTTTCATCATAATGTTAGCGGCATTCTTAGCCCGGGTAAATCCGGCCTCAACCATAGCAAATCCAGCCTGCATAAAAAACACCAGGAATGCCGCAATCAGGGTCCAGACTGTGTTAATGGCTACGGCATTGCTTTGCGCAGTTACCTCCTCGGCAAAAGCCGATGACATTACTGAAAAACATACAACCAAAGCTAACCCCAATATCTTGCAAATCTTGCTTTTTGTTCTCATTTTGCATCACCTCCCCTGATTTTAAAAACTATACGCTAACGTGAATCCGCCATAGAACTTATCGTCCTGATTGCCATCGCTCGAATCTTCCAAGTCACCGAAAGGAATAGAATAATTTATGTTGGGAGAAAATGCGCACTTTTCAGTTAAAGGGATAGTAAGTCCTGCCCCTATTGCTACGTCTCCACCATCACCATTAATAAAAAGTTCATTGTTGTAGCCAACATGCCCGCTTAAATCAAGTGTTATAGGCGCTTCGCCTAAGGATAAACTGTGGCTTAACTCCAATACCACATAATCGCCATCCCCGCCTCCGGAATCCTCATCGCCATAATCGTGATACCAGGTTAAACTCGGGGATAAAAGAAGGTTCGCTGCGATACCAAGATAAAACTCTCTGCTTGCTGTATCCGCGGGCGGGAAATCATAATAGGTATGGCCTGCGGATACACTGAAATTATCCGTTTCATAGGTGTAGTCTATAGAATAATCTACCTCGTCAGAATTTAAATCATCTTTAGCATCAATATCAAGGCTCCCCCAAATGCTTGCAGTGAATCCGTAACCGCTTATATATATCCCCTGCTGCATCACCGTATCATCATCTAAGGTAAAACCTCTCCATATATACTTGGAGTTTATGGCAATGTCTGCGCTTACTTCTATAGGTATATCTTTGAGCACTCCTTCATCTGCGTATGCATTAACAGCATTAACGCCCAAACTCAAAATACACCCCAACAGAAATACAACCAATATTTTCTTAACCGTAATCATTTCCTGCCTCCTTTTTAAACGCCTGTGAGCCCTGGTTTTCAGGGCGAATAAATAACGAAGCCCATTCTTCTGTCGTCGCGACAGAGAATTGGACGTCTATGCCCAAAATAAAAAACGTCCTCTAAACACTTTTGCTGGTGCCTTGAGGACGTCTGCGCCCTATTCTTACCCCGTTAGAAAGACTTAATGTTGCAAGGTTTTCTAACGGGGCTTACCACTTCTATGCGGTAAGATTTATTGCTTTCTCATATCCCAGGATAAGATAATCGCCTCAGCGATCTCGCGCATTGGTTTGCATGTATCCATACTTTTACGATGGATTATTTTATAAGCCCGGTCTTCATCTATCTTCGATTCTTTCATAAGAATGCCCTTTGCTCGTTCAACTGCCTTTCGTGTTTCTAAGGCCTCTTTGGTCTTTAAAGTTTCCTGCATCAGCTTTGTGTTTTCCACAGCCACAGCTGCTTGATTTGCTACCAGTTGCAATACATCAATTTCTTCCTGAGTAAATGAATGGTGTTCTTTTGTGTAAACATTGACAATGCCTATCGCCTTATCCTTTACAACCATAGGAACCGACAGCATTGACGTAAGGTTCTCTTTAACCGCTAAATCCCGAAAATTGTATTTTTTCTCTTTACGCACATCATAGATAACAACCGGCTTTTTAATTTTTACTACCTCTCCGCTGATACTGGCATTTACCTTAAGATTGGGCTTCTTCCTATACTCTTCGCTCAAACTTTGAGTAGCCCTGATAACCAGCTCTTCTCCTTTTTGATCTAACAACATAATAGAACAGATTTTAGAGTTGAGCATTTTAGCGGTAACCACAACGATAAGGTTCAAAATCTCATCCAGGTAATCCTGAGAAGTAATAGACTGACTAATCTTGACCAAGCTGTCAAACTGCAAGGCCTTCTTTTTACTCTCCTCATACAATTGAGCATTTTCAATAACGCCGCCTATTTGCTTGGCTATAATTGAAATCAGGCTAATCGTATGGACGGCGTATTCATGCGGTTTTTTATGCTGAACATTGATAACTCCGGCAGTATCCCCTCCTTTATGAATCCCGTCAGAAAGCTCATTTGGAATAACCCTATGACAAGCCACAGGGTATTTTCTAACGGGATGAAGAATAGGAACAGAAAGGAACGCCTCGTATTTATCCTCCGGCAATACATCGAAGTTTTTAAAACGTGAATCCCGATAAGCGTTCTTTTTTATGGCAACAGGCTTATTCTCCTTGGCAACCCACCCGGTGATGCCCTCCCCTATTTTAAGATTCACCCTTCCCAATTCTTTTCGATGTGGGATCTTTGAAGCCGCAAGAATCAGATGCCTCTTCTTATCGTCAAACAGATAGATAAAAACAGAATCCGCCTTGGTCATATCGTTAACGATACTAACAACCTCTCCCAGAATTCGTTTTAAATCCAGCTCGGAATTCGTAATCTCAACGATTCTTCTTAGGATCTTGATTTCCTGCGCTTGAGTAACGTTTATTTTTTTTTCTCTTATATTTTCCATACGACACTCTTAAATATACCCCAAAAACAAAAAAATCCTCTTTCAAACATCAATGTTTGTAAAGAGGACGTCTTTGCCCTTGCCTAACTTTTATGCCAACCTCTGTCTTATTAACCCTTGACTAACTAATGCACATTTATAAGCCGTCTTTTGCCCGTATG
>JBHHYQ010000023.1:0-9595 GCA_046757595.1 Candidatus Omnitrophota bacterium | reverse complement strand
GACCACCAGCGGAGGCGTGGTTTATAATTACTACCTGGACGAATATCGCGATATCGGGATACAGCTGAATGTTGTGCCTCAGGTAAGCGGAGAAGACCACATCAATCTAATTGTTCATCCTGCGGTTACTTCCTTTACTCAGACGGTCAAGGCCCAGGATTCCCAGGGGGTTACCCTGGCCGAATATCCGATTATCATCACCCGCGAGGCCGATACCCAGATATTGATGAAGGACGGCGAGACCGTGGTTATCGGCGGATTATTGAAAGATGTGGTAAGCGAGGGGCGGCAGGGCATCCCTATTTTGGGCAAGATCCCGATCTTGGGCTGGTTGTTTCAGAGAAAGACTCACGACATCGAAAAGATAGACCTGCTTATCTTTATTACCGCCAAGATCGTTGCCCCCGGGGAGACATCTCCGCAAGAGATTGCCGCACTGGAGAAGCGAATGGGGTGGGACGGAGATGGTGGTGTGAGCAAGGGGAGGACTGAACAGGGGCCTCGTTCCGCACCCCTGAATAGATAGTCCCGGGGAAGGTAATTGCTTAATGAGACAAAAACCGACAATGTCACTTTTTGTCTCATTAACGGGCAAGGCGTTAATGAAAGGATGAAATTTTATTTTAGCAAAAAGGGATTGATGCGTTTTATCTCGCATTTGGATTTGATGCGCCTGTTTGCCCGCGCGGCCCGCCGGGCCGGGTTGCCGCTTTTTATATCCCAGGGGTTTAGCCCTCATCCCAAGATTAGGTTGAAGCGGGCGATAAAATTAGGGGAAGAGAGAGAAAGAGAAGAGGGCGAGATTGTGTTGAGTGAGCAGATAGGGAAAGAAGAATTTTGCCAGCGGCTTAATAGGCATCTTCCGGAGGGAGTAACAGTTAGTGAGTAAAGACATATTAATCAATATCGAGCCGCAGGAAAAAAGGGTGGCGGTTTTGCAGGATGGGGTTCTTACCGACTTTTATATCGAGCGGCCGGAACATAAATCACTTGTTGGCAATATTTATAAAGGCCGCATAGAGTCCATTGTCAAGTCCATCGGCGCGGCATTCGTGGATATCGGGTTGAGCCGCAAGGGGTTTCTTTATCTTTCCGAGGCGCAGGATTTAGAGGCCGACCTCGATAACAACGGCGGCTCTGCCACAAACAATCAGAGAGAGTTCAGGGCCGGGCAGGAAATTCTGGTTCAGGTGGTGAAAGAACCCTTTGGGAACAAGGGGCCGCGCCTTACCTCGCACATCTCTATCCCCGGCAGGTACCTGGTGATTATGCCCCAGGATGCGCACCGGGGTATATCCCGCCGCATCGAGGATGATAAAGAAAGGCGCAGACTGCGCGGCCTGCTTAAAGAGTTGAAGTTGCCGGATAATTTAGGTTTTATCGTGCGCACGGTTAGCCAGGGCAGGGGAAGTAAAGAGTTGCAACGTGATGCCCATTTTTTGCTTAAACTTTGGCGCAGTATCCTCAAGGCGAGCAAACGCGGGGCGGCCCCGTCTTTGGTCTATGCCGAATACGATGTGGTGTTGCGGGTGGTGCGCGATTCATTCACCGAAGATGTACATAAACTGATTATCGACTCTAAGTATGAATTTAAGCGGGTTTATCGTTTCGTCTCCACCTTTCTTTCTCATCTGAAGAAGAAGGTGGAGTGGTATCGCGGGGACGATACTTTGTTTGGGCGCAGGGATGTGGAAAGGCAGATCGAGAAGATTTATGCCCCGCGGGTATTTTTGAAGTGTGGGGGGCATATCGTTATCGAGCCCACGGAAGGGTTGGTGGTCGTAGATGTAAACAGCGGCCGGTTCAAAAAGAAGCTGCGGCAGGAGGATATGGCTGTTGCCGTCAACACCGAGGCCGCGGCGGAGATCGCAAGACAGCTGAGGCTACGTGACCTGGCCGGGATTATCGTCGTTGACTTTATCGATATGGCCGAAGATAAACACCGGCGGTTAATCCTGAATAAACTAAAGTTTGCCCTTTCCTTCGACCATGCCCGCACCGATGTCTTGGGGATGTCTCGTGTCTGCGTCGTGGAGATAACCCGGGAACGCACGCATCGGGCCGTAGAGAGCATCTCTTACGAGACTTGCCCCTGTTGCGGCGGGCGGGGAAAGGTCAAGTCGGCGGCTACCCTGGCTATCGCCGCCCTGAAGCAATTGAAGCAAAAGTTGCGCGGGTTGCCGCGCCAAGCAAGAGAGGTAAGCGTCTATTTGCCGCCCAAGGTTGCCGACAGGCTGATGAAAGACGACCGGCAACACCTTAGGGACATAGAAAAGCAGTTTCGCAGGAGAGTGAATATCGTGCCTTATGTGGGATGCGCAATGGAAGAGGTTCGGATTTTGCCATAATTTGTCATAGACAACAGGAGGAGAGATGTATGCTATCGTAGAAATAGACAAGAAGCAATATCGTGTGGAAAAAGGTGATGGCCTGGAGGTAGAAAAGATAAAGAGGCCCGTTAACGGCAAGATTGTTTTGGATAAAGTTCTTTTAATCTGCGATAAAAACATTACCATCGGGCGCCCTTATATCAAGGGGGCCAAGGTGATTGTGTCTGCGGAGAAAGAGGTCAAGGGCCCCAAGGTGACGGCCTATAAGTATAAGCGGCGCAAGGGGTATCACCGCGCCGTGGGGCACCGTCAGACATTTACGCGCCTGAGCGTCAAGGACATAACCCTGAAATGAAGTTTACTTATAACTGGATCAAAGAATATGTGGATATAAAAATCAGCCGGCAGAGGTTGGGAGAGCTGTTGACGGACGCCGGACTGGAGGTTGTCTCTTGTGTCCCCGCGGGGAAGGATTGGGTCTTCGAGGTTGAGGTTACCTCCAACCGAAGGGATTGGCTTTCGGTTATCGGCGTGGCCCGGGAGGTGGCGGCGATAACCGGCTCGCGGTTTACTCCTCAGGGGGCAAGGCTAACCGCTGCCGCCGTCGGCAAGCGCCGCGGCTCAATCGAAAGAGGTAACTATAGGCCGGCTGTGGATATTCGGGATAAGTCGGCCTGCCGCCGCTATATCGCGACGGTGATAACCGGGGTCAGGATAGGGCCGTCTCCCGCCTGGATGCAAGACAGGCTAAGGGCCGTGGGGTTGCGCCCGGTAAACAATGTCGTAGATGTTACCAATTATGTCTTATACGAGACGGGCCAGCCTTTGCATGCCTTTGATTGGGATGTGTTGTTTGCGGCGCCTGATCAGTCGAAGGAGAACGTTGTCCCGGGGAAAAACTTGCCTGTAGCGCAACGGAAGATAGTTGTTCGCCGCGCGGTTAAAGGCGAGGAGTTGACGACATTAGATGGGCTAAAGAGGCAGCTGGATGAAGGTGTTCTGGTTATTGCCGCAGGTGGCCGTCCCGTTGCCCTGGCCGGGATTATGGGGGGGAAGGACACGCAGGTAACGCAGCAGACGCAGAATATATTATTAGAGGTTGCCGAGTTCGACCCCGGGGTTATTCGCAGAGGGGCCAGGCGATTAGGTTTGGTCACGGATTCATCTTATCGTTTCGAACGAAGCGTGGACCCCGGGGGTTTGGGGCTTGCCTGTCAAAGGGCAGGGGAATTGATTTGCGATTTGAGCGGAGGAGAGGTTAGGGGGCAGAGATCGAGGTCCTTAGGCGCCAGGCCAAAAGGGAAAAAGATAACCCTTTTTGTCGATAAGGCAGAAGAGATATTGGGGGTAAAGATCTCTGCGGCGCGGATAAAGACGATCTTGCGTTCTCTGGGCCTCGGGGTGTCCCGGAAAAATGGCCGGGTCTTGCCCGGCAAGGGTAACAGGCCCGGTTTTGTCGTCTCCGTCCCTTCTTTTCGGGGAGACATTACTATGGCCGAAGACCTGATAGAGGAGATTGCCCGGATATACGGTTATGACAATATCTCCGGCCGGCCCCCTTATGTCTGCTGCGCCCCGAATGACAACGGCCCTGTCAACGGCCTGTCACCGGAGATTGCCTACGGCATAAAGCAGAGGTTGTCGGCGATGGGATATTGCGAGGTAATAAATTACGGGCTTATTTCCCCGGGGGAGTTAACGCAAGATCGTAACCGCGAAGACATAATGCGCGCAGAAAATCCTTTAAGCCGCGAACAGGAGGTATTGCGGCCGGATATCTTTTCCGGATTGCTGCGGAATGTGGAATACAACCTCAACCGCAAGAATATCCCCTTAAAGATATTCGAGCTGGGCAGGATATTTGCTTTTTCCGGCGCGGCTAAAGAATATTTGGCCTTGGGCCTTGCCTGTTGCGGTCCGGGGTTGGGCCTTTTTCATCTCAAGGGGGCATTGGAGGGGTTATTGCGCGATTTGGGGATAACCGATATGCGGATTAGCCCGGGCTCGCTTGTTGTCTTTGCGGCCGGGAAGGATGTGGGGCGGATAATCCGCGCCTTTCGCCAGCGGGAGATATTCGCCGCGGAGATTATCCTCGACCGCCTGGCGGACAAAATCAGGACGGAAAGGGAGTTTGTCCCCTGGTCTCCTTATCCATCCACGCGCCGCGATATCAGCTTGTTTTGCCCCGCAGATATCAGTTATGAGAGGTTGACGCAGGCGATTAATGCCTCTCTGCCCGCGGCAGATAATATGTTTTGCGATATTTCCCTGCGGGAGCAGTATGGGGGGGATGTTGTCCCTGCGGGATTTAAGGGGTTTTTGCTTTCTTTGGATTATGGCTGTTTCCGGCGCACCCTGAGCGACGAAGAGGTATCCCCCCGGCATCAAGCCGTCCTGGAGAGGTTAAAGAAGATAGGGGTAGTGATACGGTAGCGCGCTAGAGGGGGGTAACTGTCTATCTTACCATTTCCGAACATTCCGGATTCCACCGTTGACCTTGTCATCATTTTATGCCATAATTAGTTCCCCTTGAAAAACTCGGCACTAACGCGGATGGACGCTGATATTGAGTTAAGTTGACATCTGCGGTTGAACCGCAGATGTCAACTTAACTTATCCGCGTGTATCCGCGTTAATTGTGAGCCCTGTTTTTCAGGGGGAACTAAATAGCATTGGGAGGCAACAAAATGATAAAAACGTTGATAAAAAACAGTAAATACAATGGTAATTATGTAGCCTTTAAGGATTTTTCCAGCCATAAGGTCATCGCTTATGGTAAGACGCCCCAAGATGTCCAACAAAAGGCAGAAGACAAAGGTTATAAAAGCCCGGTTATCGTCTTCGCCCCCTTAAAAAACAGGGTACATATTTATTAATGTTTATTAATGAATATACGCAACCATCCTTTTATAAAAATTACCTCTGACGATATTCCCCGCGCGGCTTTGCCTATAACTATAATTAATCCTCATACAGGCCAGAAGGTGAATTCTTATGGTATAGTAGATACCGGAGCTGATGAATGCGCCTTTCCTACAGGATATGCCTTTCTCGTCGGGCATAATCTGAAGAAGGGTAAATGCAGAAAAATAGATACTGGCAATGGAGAAACGACTGCCTATTCGCATACGGTGTCTATGCAGGTGTATGATACCATTTTTAAAAATATACCGGTAGATTTTCTCCCTAATTTAAGCATACCTTTGTTAGGCGTAAAGAACTTTCTGGGTAATTTCGTATCGCTTATCGATTATCCTCGTCAGTTATTTTCTATAACAGAAAGATGATCCTGTCTTCTATTTTGTCCGTGACAAATGGCAGGATTCTTTAGTTTCTGATTGAATTCTTTCCGATGTCAATAAAAGCTAAAGCTTGACTATCGAGGTTAAGCCTCGGGGGTCCGATAAAGGATTTTTCTTGATTTTTTCGCGGTTTTGTGGTATACTTTATGGTGTGGGCGGATAAGAAAAATATATATTCCCTGCGGTGTGCGTGAGTGCAGTAGTAAATTGAACCAACATTACCAATAAGGGCGCTGGTATATAATCTGCCCGTGGGTGGATTAACAAGGTGCCCACCTGAAGAATAGGGTTCAAGGTAATAACTGCGCAACGGCATATGCGGGGATTTTTTTTGCGCGATGTTGTTTTGGATAGGACGGTTTATATTTTTTGTTATCCTCAGGGTATTTTTTTTCCTGAAGGTGGAAGGCTGCGGGAATATCCCTTCCCGGCGCGGCTTTATCGTCGCCTGCAATCATATCAGCAATCTCGACCCTATTGTCGTGGGGGTGGCTTGTCCCCGGGCGATAAATTTTATGGCCAAGCAGGAGTTGTTTGGGAACAGGATCTTTGGGTTTATCCTGCGCCGGGTGCGCGCCTTTCCCGTGCGCCGCGGCCAGGCCGATGTCGGCGCAGTTAAAGAGGCGATTAGGCGCCTGCGCGCGGGAGAGGGGTTGTTGTTGTTTCCTCAGGGGGGACGCGGCCGGGGATGGGATATCAAACAGGCCAAAGACGGGGTAGGGATGTTTGCGGCTAAGCTGGGGGTTGCCGTTGTGCCGGCTGTGGTCAGGGGCACGGAGAGGGCCTTGCCGCGGGGTAGGGTTATCCCCCGCCCGGCGAGGATAAACGTTTGTTTTGGCCCGCCGATAATGGTAGAGGGAAGTGACAATAAAGATTATACCGGGATTACCCGCAAGGTGATGTCGGCGATAGAGGAGATGAACCGGTAATAGATAAAAATACTTGTTGCCGAAGGTTGCAGGTTTGTGGAATCGCATCTGGTGAATAAACTGGTAGAGCTGAGGCATACTGTCTGCGCCTATGACATATTGGCGCCGCAGGTGCGCGGCGGCAAAAGTCCGATTTGCCTCAATAAGCAAACGGAATGCATCTTTGCCGATGCGCGCGACAAAACCAAACTGGCGGTAGCCCTGTGTTATTTTAATATCTATGGGACGCGGCAGGTGAGAAAATATGGCCTGCAGATACGCGATCGACAAGGAAAGAGTTCATAGGGATGCCCTTCGGTTTTTGGGAAACGGCGACGCGATATGGATTATTTCTGTGAAACCTATCCCTGGCCGGATGGGATAGAGAAAATCTTTTCTGTCTTAAGGGATAAACCGGGATTGTTTTTTTTGGACAGCAGCGCGAATACCCGGGGTATGGGGCGTTATTCTTTTATCGGTTTCGATCCGGCGTTTAAGATCGTTTCTACCGACGGCAAAGATCCATTTTTGGCCTTACGGGACAATCTGCGCAAGTTCAGAGGGATGGTTTCGCCGATTACGAATATTCCTTTTTCCTGCGGATTCTGCGGTTATTTGTCTTATGATTTGGGAATGGTTACTCAGGGTATTGTTTCTGCGCCCGAATACGATAACACTTTGCCTGGTGCCTATTTTGGGTTTTATGATGCCTTGATTGCTTGGGATAGGTCACTGCGCAGGATTACGATTTTTTCTTCCGGGCTGCCGGAGAAAAAAAGCGCCTTACGTAGGTTACGGGCAAAAAAGAAACTGAGGCAAATTGTCCACTTGTTGTCTGGCCTAAAAACCCGCCCTGTCGATGATGTCGACCTTAGCCCCGGAACCTCCGGGGCCCTGCGTTCTAATTTTGGCATTGAGGGTTATCGCAAGGCCGTATCGCGCGCCAAACGATATATTGCCGACGGAGAGATATACCAAATAAATCTCTCTCAGCGATTCCAGGCAAAATATAACTCCGATGCGATTTATTTGCATCGCAGGCTGAGAAAATTGTTTCCTGCGGCCTTTTCCGCATATTTGGATTGCGGACGTTTTCAGGTTGTCAGCTCTTCTCCGGAACGTTTCCTGCGTTTGCGTGGGGATAATGTTGTTACCCGGCCAATGAAGGGGACGCGCCCGCGGGGCAAAAACAAAAGACAAGATGCGCTTTTGAGGCGGGAGTTGATGCTTTCAGACAAGGACAAGGCTGAACTGTTGATGATCATTGATTTATCGCGGAATGATCTGGGTCGGGTCTGCCGCTACGGCAGCATTAAGGTTAGCCATCTAAGAGAATTAGAGAAATACAATACGGTCTTTCAGACCACCGGCCAGATAGAAGGGGTGTTGCATCCGGATAGAGACGGGGTAGATTTGACGCGCGCCTGTTTTCCCGGGGGGTCGATTACCGGGTGCCCCAAAATCAGGGCGATGCAGATAATCTCGCAACTTGAACCACATCCCCGGAATATTTATACCGGGTCATTGGGCTATTTCGACGTTAGCGGAAACATCGATTTCAATATTTTGATACGGACATTGTTGCTTAAAGATGGGCAGGTTTATTTTCATAGCGGAGGCGGCATCGTCGCCGACTCTCAACCCGGGGAAGAATACGAAGAAACATTGGTTAAGGCCCGGGCGATTATCGAGGCGTTGCTATAGGCGCAACGCGCAATATAAAGCTCCGGGGATATTATATTGCGTTAACTAATTTTCATAGAGGTTGCCCCCCTCTGGCGCTCCTTGCTTCGATCGTCGCTGTCACCCCTTAATAACCCGCAAGTTAATCCGGAAAAACAGAGTTTTCAGAATTAACTAATTGGCTATAACATTCTCTGTTTGTTTTAATGTCCGAGGCGTTAGAAAAATCTGGATTTTTTCGGACAATATGATATAATCATAATGATTGATTTGTATTATCGTTCCGCGTTGGGCAAGGGGCAAGACCGATAAGGAAAAATAGATAGCAATAATGAATATCAATAATATTTTTTACCGGGAATATTTCGGGAACAGCCTAGGGGATTACGCGCTATCCATCGTTATATTCGCCGTTGTCTTAGCCCTGCTTTGGTTCTTCAAACGGGTGGCGCTTTCCTATCTAAAGAAGTTGGCCCGGCGCACCCAGACGGACTTCGACGATTTCTTTGTCGGCCTGCTTAGCCGGATAGGACGGCCGTTTTACCTGGTCGTTGCCTTTTATTTTGCCGCCCGTCAGCTGGATTTAGGCCCCTTTATCGACAAGGTGGTTGAGGTTGCCCTGGTTGTTACCCTGACCTTCCGCGTTATCCGCCTGCTGCAGGACTGCTTGGCCTATTTCGTGGAGAAGATGTATCTGGGCAAAGACGCCCGTTTGGACAATTATCAGGCCAAGGCCACCCGTAGTTTAAGCACGGTGCTTAACTGGGTAATCTGGATTGCCGGGGCGATATTCCTTTTGGACAACCTGGGCATCAAGATCTCCGCGGTTATCGCCGGGATGGGTATCGGCGGCGTGGCCGTGGCCCTGGCGGCCCAAAGCATCTTGGGGGACCTGTTCAGCTCGTTTGCCATATTCCTGGACAAACCCTTTCGCGTGGGGGACTTTATCATTATTGGAGACCTGTTGGGCTGCGTGGAGCATGTGGGGATAAAGACGACCCGTATCCGCAGCCTGCACGGCGAGGAGATAGTATTTTCCAATTCCGACTTAACCAACAGCCGTATCCGCAATTATAAACGGATGAGGAAGAGGCGGGTGGCCTTTCGTATCGGGGTAACCTATCAGGCGACATCAGAGCAGCTGGAAAAGATCCCCGGCATCGTCGCCGAGATTATCCGGGACATCGACAAGGCAAACCTGGACCGGGCGCATTTTTTCAGCTTCGGGGACTTCAGCCTGGTGTTCGAGATCGTCTATTATGTCGACGGCAACGACTATAACTTTTATATGGACATCCAGGAGAAGATAAATTTGGGCCTAAAGCGCCGCTTCGAAGAGGAAGGCATCGAGTTTGCCTATCCTACCCAGACC
>JBHHYQ010000022.1:0-9622 GCA_046757595.1 Candidatus Omnitrophota bacterium | reverse complement strand
TGCCGTTGATGATTCCTTCTTCGCCACTGGTGGGGACGGCAATGGAAAAGAAGGTGGTCGTGGATTCCGGGGCGGTAGTCGTTGCCCGCAGGGAAGGGGTAGTTACCGCGGTGGATGCAACTTCGATAACCATCGGTAGGGATAAATACGCGCTAAAAAAGTTTTTGCGCTCCAATGCCAATACCTGTATAAACCAGAGGCCGTTGGTTTCTTTGGGGCAAATGGTTTCTGCGGGGGATGTTATCGCTGATGGACAGGCTACGGATCGAGGGGAGCTTGCCCTGGGCAAAAATTTGCTCTGCGCGTTTATGCCTTGGCGGGGGTATAATTTCGAGGATGCGATTTTGATAAGCGAAAGAGTCGTCAAGGAAGACGCCTTTACTTCTATACATATTGAAGAGTTTGAAATCGAGGCCCGGGAGACGCGTTTGGGCGATGAGGAGATAACCCGGGACATACCTAATGTTGGAGAAGATGTCTTAGCTAATCTGGATGACAAAGGTGTTATTCGTATCGGCGCCGAGGTTAAGCCCGATGATATTTTGGTTGGTAAGATTACCCCTAAGACGGAATCGGAGTTGTCTCCGGAAGAGCGCCTGCTTCGGGCCATATTCGGAGAGAAGGCTACGGATGTGCGGGATAGCTCTTTAGTTGTTTCTCCCGGTGTCGAGGGCGTGGTTGTCGATGTTCACGTTTTCCGACGCAGAGAACGTCGAAAATCCAAGGTTGACAAAACCAGGGAATTAAATGCGGTACGAAAAGTAAAGAATTTTTACCGTGAGGAAATAGAGTATTTGAATGAAGAAAGATATGA
This sequence comes from Candidatus Omnitrophota bacterium, assembly GCA_046757595.1. Classification (GTDB taxonomy): domain Bacteria; phylum Omnitrophota; class Gorgyraeia; order Ghiorseimicrobiales; family Ghiorseimicrobiaceae; genus JBHHYQ01. The sequence continues at coordinate 8,808 of JBHHYQ010000022.1, read as the reverse complement.
AAAAATCGCCCAACTTTTGCGTATAGATAAAAAGAAGGCGCGAAAACTTAACCTTAAGTTTAACGAGAGTGCCCGCCGGATATTTTATTCATACGATAATCAGATTAAAGAGTTGCTTGCCGATCAGGAGCAGGAATTGGAGAAAATTAAACGTGGAGACGAACTTCCCGCCGGGGTATTGAAAAGGATAGTGGTTTATGTCGCCACAAAACGCAAGCTATCTGTGGGCGATAAGCTAGCCGGGCGCCATGGCAACAAGGGTGTGGTGGCCAGGATTATTCCCGAGGAAGATATGCCATTTTTGCCCGATGGCCGTCCGGTGGAGGTTGTGCTTAATCCTTTAGGTGTCCCTTCACGGATGAATATCGGCCAGATCCTGGAGACGCATTTAGGTTGGGCCGCGCAGGCCTTGGGGATAAAGGTCTCCAGCCCCGTTTTCGACGGCGCGGGCGAGAGCGAGATCAGGGATATGCTTAAAAAAGCCGGCCTGCCGGAAGACGGAAAGATTGTCCTGCGCGACGGATATAGCGGGGAGAAATTCGACCAAAAGGTGACCGTGGGCTATATTTATATAATGAAGTTAATACACCTCGTAGACGAAAAGATACACGCCCGTTCCATCGGCCCCTATTCTTTGGTCACCCAGCAGCCATTGGGCGGTAAGGCCCAATTCGGCGGGCAACGTTTTGGCGAAATGGAGGTTTGGGCATTGGAGGCGTATGGCGCGTCTTTTACTCTTCAGGAGATGCTCACGGTAAAAAGCGACGATGTCAAGGGCCGCACGAATATTTACGAGGCGATAGTCAAGGGCGAGCAGCGCCTGCATACGAGTATCCCGGAATCGTTTAATGTTTTGGTGAAGGAACTACAGGGGTTGTCTTTGGATATCCGCACGGAAAAGGACAAGAAATGATCGAAGGCGTCGGCGCATTCAAGGCTATTTCCATAAAAATTGCCTCTCCGCAGGTTGTGCGTTCCTGGTCGCGGGGCGAGGTAAGAAAGGCCGAGACGATAAATTATCGTAGCCTCAAACCGGAAAAAGACGGTTTGTTTTGCGAGAAGATATTCGGCCCGGTGCGTGATTGGGAATGCAATTGTGGCAAATATAAAGGAATAAAGCACAAGGGGACGGTCTGTGACCGTTGCGGCGTAGAGGTGGCAAAGTCCCAGGTGCGCCGGGAAAGAATGGGGCATATTGAGCTGGCCTGCCCGGTTACGCATATCTGGTTTTTAAGGGTTACCCCCAGCCGTTTTAGCGCGTTATTGGATATGAGTATGCGCGCCTTAGAACGGGTTATTTATTATGAAGAGTATGTTGTTATCGACTCGGGAGATACGCCGTTGAAAAAAAAGCAGTTGCTTAACGACGAAAAATACCGGGAGTGCCTGGATAAGTATGGTTCGTCATTTCGGGCCGGTATTGGCGCCGAGGCTATTATGGAGTTATTGAAAAATGTGGACTTAGAGGCAATATCTCATCGTCTATTTCGTAGCCTGGGCGAGAGTAAAGACAGCGCTAATGTTGCCAAGATTAGCAAGACTTTAAAGATTATTGAAGACTTTCGTAATTCCGAAAACAAACCGGAATATATGATCATTCAGGTTTTGCCGGTTATCCCTCCTGATCTCAGGCCGCTTGTTCCTTTGGACGGGGGAAGGTTTGCTACGTCCGACCTGAACGATTTGTATCGTCGGGTAATCAACCGTAATAATCGCCTCAAACGTCTTTTGGAGTTGAATGCCCCGGATATTATTATTCGTAACGAAAAACGGATGCTTCAGGAGTCCGTAGATGCCCTTTTGGATAACGGGCGGCATGGCCGTCCTGTGCCCGGGGCGAATAACCGCCCGCTTAAGTCGCTATCGGATATGCTTAAGGGTAAGCAGGGGCGGTTTAGGCAGAACCTTTTGGGTAAACGGGTAGATTACTCCGGGCGTTCGGTTATCGTCGTCGGGCCGGAGTTAGGCCTGCATCAATGTGGCTTGCCGAAAAAGATGGCCCTGGAATTATTTGAACCGTTTATTATAAAGAAGTTGCGGGAAAAGGGATTTGTTCATACGATAAAAGGCGCGCGCAAGATGGTAGAGAAGGGTAAGATGGAGGTGTGGGATATCTTAGACGAGGTTATTAGAGATCATCCCGTGTTACTTAACCGGGCGCCTACTTTACATCGCCTGAGCATCCAGGCATTTTTCCCGATGCTTATCGAAGGCAAGGCGATTAAGATACATCCTTTGGTTTGCACGGCATTCAATGCCGATTTCGACGGAGATCAGATGGCCGTGCATGTCCCTCTGTCTTTGGAGTCTCAGATCGAAAGCCGCATCCTGATGCTTTCCGTGAACAATATATTTTCTCCTGCCGATGGCCGTCCTATTTTAACGCCTACTCAGGATATTATTTTGGGAATTGCCTATTTGACGCGGGAAAAGCCTAAAAGCAGAGGAGAAGGCAAGGCGTTTGCTTCTCCCAAAGAGGCGATAATCGCCTATAACGATAAGGTAATTGATTTGCAGGCGAGGATTAAAATCAGGATATCTGGGTTGTTTGCGCTTTCCGGGCATAAATTCATCGAGGGCATTAGTTTGGTCGAAACGACCGTAGGCCGGGTGATATTCAATGCTCGTTTGCCTGAGAGATTCGGTTATGTTAACGAGGTATTGGACAAAAAGAATGTTGGGGATGTTGTGTCCGCCTGCTATAAAAGATTTGGGCATAATCGTACGATAAAATTACTCGATGATTTGAAAAAATTAGGATTTGAGTTTTCCACCTTGGCCGGACTTTCTATTTCTATTAACGATTTGAAGATTCCGGTTAAAAAACATGATGTATTGACTGGGGCCAAGGGAGAGGTTTTTAAGGTCGAAGATCAGTATCGCAAAGGCGTGATTACCCAGCGTGAGCGTTATAATAAGATTGTGGATATCTGGACGCATACTACCGACCGCATATCGGATATGGTGTTTAAAGAGATGGATGCCTTTAATCCTATATTTATGATGGCCGATAGCGGGGCGCGGGGTTCGCGCCTGCAAATTCGTCAGCTTGCCGGGATGCGGGGGTTGATGGCTAAGCCTTCGGGCGAGATTATCGAGAGTCCGATAATGGCCAATTTCCGCGAGGGGCTTACGGTTTTGGAATATTTTATTTCCACGCACGGAGCGCGTAAAGGCCTGGCCGATACCGCGCTTAAGACAGCCGATGCCGGTTATCTTACGCGGCGTTTAGTAGATGTCGCCCAGGAGGTGATAATTAATGAGAATGATTGTGGGACATTAAATGGGATTACCCTTTCGGCGATTATCGAAGGCGACGAGATTGTGGTCAGCCTTAAAGATCGTATTGTGGGCAGGATTGCCTTAGATAATGTCGTAGACATTATTACCGATGATGTGGTTGTGGCATCCGGAGAGGAAATTACCGAGGAGAAGGCCGAACGCATCGAACGTCTGGGCATCGAAAAGATTCGTATTCGCAGCGTCTTGACCTGTGAGACGGCCAAGGGGGCGTGCGTTCGATGCTATGGCCGTAATTTAGCCACGGGAAGATTAGTGGAGTTAGGTGAGGCGGTAGGGGTTATTGCCGCTCAGTCTATAGGCGAACCGGGGACGCAGCTTACGATGCGGACGTTTCATATCGGAGGGACTGCCAGCCGTATTGTGGAACAGTCTTATCTTAAATCTAAGAATAAAGGTAAGATTAAATATCATAGCTTGCGCATTGTAGATACGGAGAAGAATTTCGTAGTTCTGAATAGGAACGGGACGATAAGCATCGATGACGATCAGGGGCGGGAATTAGAACGTTATCCCGTTCCTCAGGGTGCGTTTATTTCCGTTCCTGATGGAGGCGCGGTTGAAAAAAATGTCATATTTATGCGTTGGGATCCATATACTTTGCCTATTCTTACCGAAGTTGCCGGGACGGTTAAGCTTGAAGACATCAAAGACGGAGTTACTATACGCAAAGAGTTGAATCCGACGACAAAATTAGTAGAAAGAATCATTGTTGAGCATCGCGCGGATTATCACCCCCAGATTATTATCTTGGATGACAAAGAGGAAGTTTCCGGGATATATTCTATTCCCGCCGGAGCGCATATTCTTACTAATGATGGGGATAAGATAAAGGCTGGAGAGCTGTTGGCTAAGATCCCCCGATTAGCAGGCAAGACCAGGGATATTACCGGGGGGCTGCCCCGAGTGGCAGAGTTATTCGAGGCGAGAAGGCCTAAGTCTCCGGCGATTATATCCGAAATAGATGGTTTTGTGGAGTTTGGCCAGTCTAAGAAGGGCCAGCGGGTAATCGTCGTACGCAGCAGCGCGGGAATGAAACGGGAGTATTCCATACCTCATGGCAAACACCCCAATGTTTATAAGGGGGATAGGGTAAACGCCGGCCAGCAATTAACCGATGGCCCGGTAGTATTGCAGGACATCCTCAGGGTTTGCGGAGATAAGGTGTTACAGGAATATTTGGTTAATGAGGTCCAGGAAATATATCGCCTGCAGGGAGTAAAGATCAACGATAAACATATTGAGGTAATTATTCGTCAGATGCTCAAGAAAATCAGGATCGATGATTCCGGAGATACGAAGTTTCTCGCCGGACAACAGGTTGACCGATGGACATTCCGCAGGGAAAATGAGCGCGTTTCTGCGGATAAAGGCAAGCCGGCATCGGCTACGCCTTTATTGTTGGGTATTACCAAGGCCTCTTTGAGCACGGAGAGTTTTATCTCCGCGGCAAGTTTTCAGGAAACGACTAAGATCCTTACCGAGGCCTCTTCCGCCAGTAAGGTTGATGAGTTATTTGGCCTGAAGGAAAATGTAATCGTGGGGCATCCTATCCCCGCCGGGACAAGTTTCCCGGATCACCAGAAAATCGAGTTAACTCAACAAACTCAACAAACTCAACAAACTCAAGTAACTCAAAAAACTCAATAAACTCAACAAACTCAAAATGCCGACAATATTACAGCTAATCCGCAAGGGGAGAAAGTTACAAAAGAAAAAGTCGAAGTCTCCGGCGCTGAAAAGATGCCCGCAGAGGCGGGGGGTTTGTCTTCAGGTGCGGACGATGACCCCGAAAAAGCCTAATTCGGCGCTGAGAAAGATTGCCCGCGTCAAGCTTACGACCGGGATAGAGGTTACCTCCTATATTCCTGGTGAAGGGCATAATCTGCAGGAACACTCCATCGTTATGGTGCGGGGGGGCCGGGTTAAGGATCTGCCCGGCGTGCGTTACCATATCGTGCGGGGGACACTGGATACCGCAGGGGTGGCCAACAGAAAACGTAGCCGCTCCAAATACGGAGCCAAGAAAAAATAGTTTATTGAGTTCATTGAGTTATTTTTCTTTTAACTCAACAAACTCAAGTAACTCAACAAACTCAACAAACTAAAGTAACTCAAATGAGACGACGATCGAAGAAAAAACGGGAGATAGATGCGGATGCATTGTTCAATAGCAAGATAGTGGCTAAGTTTATAAATATGCTTATGCGTCAAGGGAAAAAGTCTATTGCCGAAAGAATAGTTTATACCGTTTTCGAGAGATTAAAGGAGCGAACAAATGAACAGGATGTCTTAAAGGTGTTTTCTAAGGCTGTAGATAATGTTCGGCCGCGTATAGAAGTTAAGGCGCGGCGTGTGGGTGGGGCGACTTACCAGGTCCCTATCGATGTCAAGCATGATCGCAGCGTGTCTATTGCCTTACGTTGGATGCGCGACTTTGCCTTAAATAGGAAAGGCAAGCAGATGATCGATAAACTCACGGATGAGATATTCGCCGCTTATAACGGGGAAGGGGCAAGCGTAAAAAAGAGAAACGATACGCACAAGATGGCCGAATCCAACAAGGCCTTTGCCCATTTTAGGTGGTAATTTCGTGTTGCGCAAAAAGAAGCCTTCTTAATTAGACTATAAAATAATGTTACAAAACTGACAATGTCACTTTTGTAACATTATTTTGAGACAATATGGCTAAGACATTACTGGAAAAGATTAGGAATATCGGGATAATCGCCCACATCGATGCCGGCAAGACCACGACTACGGAGAGGGTCTTGTTTTATACCGGCCGCACCTATAAGATCGGCGAGGTGCATGAGGGCACGGCGACAATGGACTGGATGCCCCAGGAGCAGGAAAGAGGGATAACGATTACCGCTGCGGCAACTACCTGTTTTTGGAAGGACTGCCGGATAAATATCATCGATACCCCGGGGCATGTAGATTTTACCGTAGAGGTAGAGCGTTCGCTTAAGGTTTTGGATGGCGCAGTAGTGGTATTTTGCGGTGTGGGCGGGGTCGAGCCGCAGTCGGAGACGGTCTGGCGCCAGGCCGATAAATATAATGTCCCGCGTATTGCCTATGTAAACAAGATGGACAGGACCGGAGCGGATTTTTATGCCGTATTGAAGCAGATGGACGAACGGTTGGGGGCCAATGCCGCGCCGATACAAATACCCTGCGGGGCCGAGGACACCTTTTCCGGGATAATAGATTTAGTTCAGGAAAAACTTTATCGTTACAAAGACGATACCGGCAAGGATTATGATGTCGAGGATATCCCCGAAGAATACAAGGAACAGGCAACGAAATTTCGCGAAAAGATGTTAGAGAAGATTGCCGATGCCGATGATACGATTATGGAGAAATTTTTAAATAATGAAAAAATAGGCGCAGACGAGATACATCGGGCGTTGCGTTTGGCGGTTGTCGGGCATGGATTCGTTCCAGTGTTGTGTGGATCATCTTTCAAAAATAAAGGGGTCCAGCCGTTATTGGATGCCGTATGCGATTACCTCCCTTCTCCTAAGGATATTTCGGTAATTAAGGGGATGAATGAAAAAGGAGAATATGAGGAGATATCTATTACCGAAGATGCCCCGTTTTGCGCGTTATGTTTTAAAGTAGCCACAGATCCTTATGTCGGGCGCCTGAATTACATCCGTGTTTATTCCGGTAAGCTCGCCTCCGGAACATATATTTATAATTCTGTATCTCGTCAAAAAGAGAGAATCGCCAAGATAGTGCAGATGCATGCCAATAAGCAGGAGATAATCTCTGAGGTTACCTGCGGGGATATTGCTGCCCTGGTAGGTTTAAAGAGCACCAAGACCGGAGACACGCTTTGCGACGGGAAACCGCCTATCCTTCTGGAATCGATGAAATTTCCCGATCCGGTTATTTCCCAGTCTATAGAGCCCAAGACCAAGTCCGACCAGGAGAAACTGGCAATGTCTCTTAAAAAGCTGGAAGAAGAAGATCCGTCATTTAGGGTTAACTATAACAGTGAAACCGGAGAGAATATTATTTCTGGTATGGGGCAATTGCATCTGGAGATAATTATCGACCGTATTTCAAGGGAGTTCGACGTGGATGCAAATATCGGCCGTCCCCAGGTTGCTTATAAAGAAACGCTTACCAAAAAGATATCCAGCGTGGGTAAGTTTATCCAGCAGACTGGTGGACACGGACAATATGGGCATGTTGTTTTCGAGATGGCTCCGTCCGATGAACCCAAAAGGGAAATCGAGTTTATCAATAAGATTAGGGGCGGGTCGATTCCCCGGGAATTTATCCCCGCGGTTAAAAAAGGTGTTATCGCCGCTTCGAATAGCGGGGTGTTGGCCGGATATCCGGTAATCAATATAGTGGTTACTTTGGTAGATGGGTCGTTTCACGATGTGGATTCTTCGGAGTTGGCATTCAAGATGGCCGCGGGTATTGCCTTTTCCGACGGACTACGCCGTGGCAGCTCGGTGTTATTAGAACCGATAATGGATATTGAGATTGTCGTTCCGGAAGAGTTTATGGGGACGGTAATTGGCGACCTTACTTCCCGTCGGGCAAAGATTGCTTCCGTAGGCAAGCGCGCCAACTTAAAGCTGATAAGGGGCGATGTCCCCCTGGCGGAGATGTTTGGCTATGCTACGGTGTTGCGATCGATTACCCAGGGGAGAGGTTCTTATGCTATGGAGCCCTCTTCTTATGCGGAGGTGCCTTCACATATATCACAAAAGATAATAACGACAAGGAGCGGAGAGGGAGAAAAAACCGGGAGGTAGATATGGCTAAGGAAAAATTCGTTCGTAGCAAACCGCATATAAATATCGGGACTATCGGACATGTCGATCATGGCAAGACGACCTTAACTTCGGCAATAACGACTATCCTGAGTAAAAAAGGGTATGCCGAATTGAGAAGTTACGATTCTATCGATAACGCCCCGGAAGAAAAAGAAAGAGGGGTTACGATAAATATTGCCCATGTGGAGTATCAAACCGATAATCGGCATTATGCCCATATCGATTGTCCGGGGCACGCCGATTACATTAAGAATATGATTACCGGCGCCGCGCAGATGGACGGTGGCATATTGGTAGTTTCCGCCGCAGAGGGGCCGATGCCCCAAACCAGAGAGCACATTCTTCTTGCCCGCCAGGTCAACGTTCCGGCGGTTGTTGTATTTTTGAATAAAACGGATATGGTAGACGATAAGGAATTGGTAGATTTGGTAGATATGGAAACCAGGGAACTTCTTGCCAAATATAACTTCCCCGGAGATAAAACTCCGGTAATTAAAGGCAGCGCCCTGGAGGCAGCTAAGTGTGGGTGCGCCAAAGATGATTGCCCGAAATGTAAACCTGTAATCGATTTGATGAAGGCTGTGGATGATTTCGTCCCTTTACCTAAAAGGGATTTGGATAAGCCATTTCTTATGGCTGTGGAGGATGTATTTTCCATTGAAGGCCGGGGGACGGTCGGCACGGGGAGGATAGAACGGGGTAAGATAAA
>JBHHYQ010000021.1:0-9626 GCA_046757595.1 Candidatus Omnitrophota bacterium | reverse complement strand
AAACAAAATCATAGCCCAGAGGCCTAAGGATATAAAAGGACGGCCTTTTAATTCGGCAACCCCCCGGCCGCTGGATAAGATAATAAAGGTAGATTATTACATCCACGGTTGTCCGGTATATCTGCCGGAGGTGGTCGAGGTGTTCAAGGCTGTCTTGTTGGGCAAAAGATATGCCCCGCCCAATTATCCCGTATGCCTGGAGTGTAAGATGAATGAGAATGTCTGCGTCTATGACAAGGGGCAGAATTGTTTGGGGCCGTTAACCCGCGCCGGCTGTAATTGCTGGTGCGTGAATAACGGTAATATTTGTTATGGCTGTCGGGGCTATGTGGATAACCCGGCCCAAGATGCCCAGGAGGACATCCTGCGCAAGTATGGGTTGAGCGCCGAGGAGATAAAAAGAAGGTTTAGCCTCTATGGCCAGGGGTAAGAAGTTCGGAGTTCGGGGCGCCTGCCCTGCAGGCTACAGGCAACCGGCTTTAGGCTATACGAAATACAAACGAGCGACGAGCGACGTATGCACAATCTAAACATAGAATCCAAATATTTAACTCGCGTGGAAGGGCACGGCAACATTATCGTTAAGATAAAAAACGACAAGGTTGTCGATTGCCGCTTTGAGGTTATCGAGTCTCCGCGGTTTTTCGAGCAGATGCTGTTGGGGCGTTCTGTATTCGAGGCCCAGCATTTGACCAGCCGTATCTGCGGGATATGCGCCTGCGGGCATAGCCTGGCATCGATAAAGGCGGCAGAGGCGGCAATGGGCATAAGGGTCAGTCGGCAGACCGCGCTCTTGCGTAAGCTCCTGCTTTATTCCGAGATAATGGACAGCCACCTGTTGCATTTTTATATCCTGGTTGCCCCGGATTTACTGGGGGCGGGAAGCATCTTTCCTTTGGTAAAAACCCGCCCCCAGGTTGTGCGCCGGGCGTTGCGGATGAAGCGCGTCTCGGATTATATGGGCGAGGCCCTGGCCGGACGCCATATCCACCCCATAAGTTTTGTCGTGGGAGGGCTTACCAAGTTGCCTACACTGCGGATATTGGGGCGTTTGCGCGCGATGTTGATCTCCGCGCGCCGGGATTATGATGCGACTATATCTTTATTCAGGGCGATAAAGTTCCCGCATTTCCTGCGCCGCGCGCAATATGTCTGCCTCAGCAAAAATGGCGAGTATGCCTATTTGGATGGGAAGATTTCCCTTAATCGTTCCCAAGACAAGGTCAATTCGCAGGATTACCTTTCTTTGATTACAGAGTTTCCCCGGAAATATTCCACGGCAAAATTTTCCGCAATCAGGGGCAGGCCTTATGCCGTGGGGGCCCTGGCGCGTTTCAACAATAACTATCCCTGGTTGCATACCCGGGCGAAACAGGCGGCAAAGGCCCTGAAGTTAACCCCTCCCTGTTTCAACCCTTACCTTAATACCTTAGCGCAGATTGTAGAATGGCGGCATTGCCTGGAGAAATCCCTGGAGATAATCGAGCTGTTGCTGGACAAGGGGATAAAAAAGAAAGACAGCCTGGTTTCTTCCTGGCCCAGCCAGGACAAGAGGCCGATTAAGGTCAAGGCGGGGCGGGGGGTCGGCGCGGTAGAGGTGCCGCGGGGGACGCTCTATCATGATTATGCTATTGACAAGAATGGTCTGATTACGCGGGCAAACTGTATCATTCCCACGGCGCAAAACCTGTTTAACCTGGAGGAGGATATGAAAGGCTTAATTCCTCGGCTTATTGCCGCTAAGCAGTCTCGCAGGCAGATACAGGCGGCCCTGGAGATGCTTGCCCGGGCCTATGACCCCTGCATCTCCTGCGCCACCCATATAATGGATGTCCGATTTGTTCGTTGAGCATACCTTGTGACAAGATGCCCGCTAACACCAAGGTTGACAGGCGCTGTCTCATTGCCGGCGTAGGCAATATCCTGCGCGGAGATGACGGGGTGGGCGTAAGGGCGCTGGAATATCTTGAGCGCCGCCTGGACCGCAGGAAGTTCGTTTTTCGCGATTTTTCTACCCAGAGCCTGGACCTCCTGAACCATATAACGAATTACCGCCGCGCATTCATTATCGATGCCGTAGACTTTGCCGGCCCTGCGGGATATACGCGGGCGTTTTGTCTGAACGACCTGAGATCTTTTGGGGGCGGGAGAGGCAAGGTCTCCTCGCATAGTATTTCCCTTGCGGATTTGCTTAAGTTGTGCCGCCTGTTAAGAATAGAAGACCGGGTATGGATTATAGGCATCCAGCCCAAAGATATTTCTTGGAGCCGGGGTTTATCTCGGGATGTTTCCCGGAGCCTCGATTATGTTTGTAGAAAGATTATCGATCTTTGGGGCACCCATCCAAAGGAACCTTGAGCGAAGTCGAAGGGGCGACGGAGAAATCCTTTTTGGGTTTGCTTCGTTCTATCGGGTTTGCGATGATGGCGCAGAGATGGTTGTGTTTATTGAGTGTTCACGATTTTTATCTCATTATTAACCTTTATTTTGGTAACAGATTTATAAGACTAGGATTGTTTTGTCTGTGTTGATATGTGTTACGCAATACCGGCCAAGGTCGTGGGCACAAAAGAAAACGAGGCCTGGGTAGAATATTTCGGCCGACGACGTAAGGTGCGCCGCGACCTTATACATATTCGCCCGGGAGATTATGTCTATGTCCAGGCCGGTATGGCCATATCCCGTATCGGGCGCAAAGAGGCGGAGAAGATATTGCGCCTATGGCAGGGCCTGTTTCATAAACTGCGGCGGCGAGACGAGATTCTTTCCCGGGCCGGGCCGGGCCAGGGCGCGCCTTCTGATTTCCGCCAGGCCCCCGGCAGAGGCTCGCTTCCCAAAAGGCTATCTCAGGCAGATAGCCTTTATTTTTTGTCTCCTGCCGGCAGGGAAAAGACAGCGGCGTTTTGCCGTCTGGCCAATGGGTTGCGCAGCGAATATTTGGGGAATTGTTGTTGTGTGCACGGGGTAATAGAGATGTCCAACTTTTGCGCCGGCAACTGCCTTTATTGCGGGATAAGAAAGGATAATCGTTCTTTGCGCCGTTACCGAATGAGAGAAGAGGAGATAGTAGGCCTCGTGGGGCAGGGGGTAAATAAATACGGCTTTAGGGCCTTTGTATTGCAATCGGGAGAGGATGGGTTCTATACCCGAAACAGGGTGTTGCGGATAATCCGCAAGATACGTCGAATGTTTCCCGTGCTCATTTTTTTAAGCCTGGGGGAGCGCCCTTTTGGCGATTATTACGATTTCTACGCCGCCGGGGCGCGCGGGGCATTGCTGCGTTTCGAGACCGCCAATCCTTCTCTCTATTCCCGGCTGCGTCCGGGGCGCAGCCTGGGCCAGAGGTTAAGGCTTATTTACGAGCTGAAGAAAATCGGTTATATCCTGGCCACGGGTTTTCTTTGCGGCCTGCCCAAAGAAGACGACAGGGATATCTTGAACAATATCCTTCTTACGAAAAGGATCTCTGCGGATATGGTCTCTTTCGGCCCTTTTATCCCTCATCCCCGTACGCCTTTGGCCGGACAGCGGGCAATGCCTTTGGACAAGGTCTTGCGGATTATTGCCCTTATGCGTATTATCGACAGAAGGTCGAGCATACTGGTGACTACGGCCACAGAGACGTTGGCCCGGCAGGCCAGGGGCGCGGGGCTTAGGGCCGGGGCGAATTCCCTGATGGTTAATCTTACTCCTTTGGCGCGGCGCAGGCTTTACGATATCTATCCCCGCTTTGAGGCAGATAAACAGGCAAGCGACGCAGATGCCCTTATCCGCCGGGAGATAGCCGCTGTGGTTCGCCTGTTGCGTAGTTTGGGCCGGGCGCCCATTGCATTGTAATCCCGTCCTGTTACAATAATAACATTGTCGCTTTTGTAACAGGATAGAGTTTGTATATGTCCGATATTATCGACGAAGGGGTAATTTGGCGTATTTTGGGGGGGGCGGATAATCCCGGCGATAGACCCGTGGCCTCGGTTATCCGACAGGCCGAAAAAAAGAAGGGGCTTTGCCCGCAGGAGGCGGCGGTGTTATTGTCTTGCCGCAGCAAGAGGCTGTGGCGAAGGATATACGGCCTTGCCCACAACATAAAGAAAGACATCTACGGAGACCGACTGGTCCTGTTCGCGCCTCTTTACCTGAGTAATGCCTGCCGCAATAACTGTCTCTATTGCGGGTTTCGTCGGGACAATCGGGGGTTTCCCCGCAAGACCCTTACTATGCCCGAGGTTGCCGAGGAGGTGAAGCTGTTGGAGGGGCGGGGGCACAAGAGGCTGCTTTTGGTATGCGGGGAGGGCGTCCCCCTGGGCTACATAAAAAAGGCGATATCCCTGATTTATAAGACAGGCAGCGCCGGGGCGAAGATAAGGCGGGTTAATGTGAATATCGCGCCTTTGTCCCGGGAGGGGTTTAGGCAGCTTAAAAGGCGCGGCATCGGGACATATCAACTTTTTCAGGAGACATATCATCTGCCTACATATAAAAAGATGCATCCCTGCGGCCCCAAGGCCGATTACCATCGGCGCCTTAGGGCAATAGATAAAGCGATAGAGGCCGGCATCGATGATGTGGGGTTGGGGGTCTTGTTTGGGCTTTATGATTGGCGGTTCGAAACCCTGGCTTTGCTCTTGCATATCGGCCATTTGGAACGGCGTTTTGGTATCGGGCCGCATACGATATCCGTGCCGCGCCTGGAACCGGCGCCGGGATCTTTTGTCTCGCAGCGCCCGCCTTATCCCGTAGGCGATGAACAATTGAAGATGATAGTTGCCGTCTTGCGATTAGCCGTGCCTTACACGGGGATAATCCTTTCTACGCGGGAGAGGGCATCTTTGCGTAATGAGCTTTTTTCTTTGGGGGTTTCTCAGATTAGTGTAGGTTCTTCTACGCGGCCCGGGGGGTATTCCCGTAAAGGGGAGTTGTCCCAGTTTGAATTGGGAGACAAGCGCAGTTTATCCCAGGTTATCGCAGTTATGCTTAAGCAGGGCCTGTTGCCTAGTTTTTGCACTGCCTGTTACCGTTTGGGGAGGACGGGACGCGTGTTTATGTCTTTGGCCCAACAGGCGAATATCCATAATTTTTGCCTGCCCAATTGCCTGTTGACATTTTATGAATATGTGTTGGATTATGCCGGCGACAGAGAAAGGCGGGTTGCGGAGCGGGCAATCTTTCGCCGCCTCCGCTTTATCTCCGACGATTTATTGCGCGAGGAAACGGAATCCAAACTGCGCCGCCTACGTTGCGGAGAGCGCGATCTGTGCTTTTGATGGGGAAGATAATCTTTATCGTCGGGCCTACGGCCGCGGGCAAGACAAAGGCGGCCCATAGCCTGGCCCTGAGGACGGGCGCGGCGGTTGTCTCCTGCGATTCCGTGGCCATATATCGGGGCATGGACATAATCAGCGGCAAGCCCTCTGCGGCTATGCGCCGCGAGGCGGCTTATCATATGCTGGATGTCGTCTCGCCTGGGGAAGAATACGATGTGGCTAAGTTTATCCGCGCTGCCGCGCCGATAATCCAACAGGATGTCTCTTGCGGCAAGACGATATTGGTCGTGGGCGGGAGCGGTCTTTATGTCCACGGCCTGCTCTACGGCCTGTTCGAGGAGGGCAATAACGACGATGGCCTAAGAAAGGCCCTGGAGGTGCAGGCTAAAGAAGAGGGGGCCGGCATTTTGTATGAGCGGCTTCGTAGTATCGACCCTTTGGCCGCGGCAAAGATTCACCCCCGCAATCTCCGTCGGGTAATCCGCGCCCTGGAGGTCTGCCTGGCCAGCGGAGAGAGGTTTTCTTCCCGGCAAAAGAGGCGCAAGGGGCTGTTGCCCGTATATAAGGATAAGGTCGTTGTTTTTGGGCTGGCCTGTGCCCGCGACGAATTATATCGGCGCATAAACGAGCGGGTGGATAAGATGTTCGAATACGGCCTGGTGGAAGAGGTGCGGGGGTTGTTGAAAAACGGCCTGAGCCGTACGGCATCGCAGGCCCTGGGGATAAAGGAGGTCGGCGGATACCTCGAAGGAAAATACGATCTGAGACAGGCCAAAGATTTATTGCAACGCAATACCCGCCATTTCGCCAAGAGACAACAAACCTGGTTTAAACGTAACCGCCTTATCCGCTGGGTTAAGCCGAAGGGGACAATGGCCGAAAACGCAACATTTTAGTCCCGGACTGTTTTGTTGCGTTTGTTGCGTGTTTCGTTTATGGGGGGCAACTGTCTATCTTCCCATTTCCAAAATTCACCTAAAAAATCCTTGCCATGGTGGGTAAAGTATTATATAATAAAAGTGGTCGGTGTGTGGCGTTAACTGAATAAGCAAAGGAGTAGAGATGGCCAAAAGGATGATAAAACTTACATTTATGGGCGAGGCGGTCAAGAAACCATTGACATTTCGTATGGCCAAAAGATACGATGTCGTGCCTAATATCCGCCGCGCCCGGGTTACGGATAAGGTCGGGGAGATAGTCTTGGAGCTGGACGGCAAAGAGGCCGATTTGCAGAAGGGGATAAAGTTTCTTACCCGTTCCGGTGTCATTGTCGAACCTGTAGTCGGGGATATTGTGGAGTGAGTTTGAGGAGGTAAGTCGGAGGGGTTATATGCCTAAAAAGAAGATATTCAGTAGTGTGGGGGAAAAAGAGGTAACCCGGGCCATCGTGGGGGAGTTTGCCCGGCAGTTTCAGCAGTATGTTTCGTCGGATTGCATTATCATCGGCGCCGGTCCTTCCGGGCTTATCGCCGGCCGCGAACTGGCCCGTAGCGGAGTCAAGGTCTTTATCGTAGAGAGAAATAATTACCTGGGCGGCGGGTTTTGGATTGGTGGCTACCTGATGAATAAGTTGACGGTGCGCGCCCCGGGAGAAAAGGCTTTAAAAGAGCTGGGCGTGCCCTACAAACAATATGTCAAAGGGCTTTATGTCGCCGACGGGCCGTATGCCTGTTCCAAGCTAATTGCCGCGGCCTGCGATGCGGGGGTGAAGTTTGCCAATATGACCATTTTCGACGATGTCGTCCTGCGCGAGAACAACCGCATGGCCGGAGTGGTTATCAATTGGACGCCGGTACGGGCCCTGCCGCGGGAGATAACCTGTGTCGACCCTATTGCCCTGGAGGCAAAACTGGTTATCGATGCCACCGGCCATGACGCCTGCGTGGTCTCCAAGTTAGAGGAGCGGGGGATTATGAAAAAGGCCGGGTTTGGGGCGATGTGGGTGGAGCGTTCCGAAGACCTGGTCGTGGAGCATACCCAGGAGGCGCATCCCGGTCTTATCGTCTGCGGGATGGCCGTAACCACGACTTACGGCCTGCCGCGTATGGGCCCGACATTCGGCTCGATGCTTTTGTCCGGAAAAAAGGCGGCCCGGGTCGCCCTAGGGATATTAGGAAACAAGGAAACCAAAAAGCGGAAATAAAGGGAATGGCCGGAATTTGCCTTTATGTCGAAGATGGCGTGCCGGGATTACCTAAAATAAGAAGTTTTATCCGCGATACATTTAATCTTTCCGTTGTCCTGAAAAAGGGCCGGGGCATCCTAAAGACGCAGGGCTTAATACTGGATATCGTAAATACCCATAAGGCCTGGCGTAAGGCGGTTGAGGTGAAGGCCGCGGACAGGTGGGCGATAATTATTACCCGGCGCCTGTTCGCCACGCCCGACTCCGTTGACAAAAGGTTGCACCTGCGCGCGGCATTATTTAGTTATCCTTCCATAATCTCTTTGTCGGGGATAGTGGAGGCCGCGGCAAAGCCGCGGGAGTATTATTTGGCCCGACAATCCCTGCAGGGCAGCGGGCTTTGGCCTATAGAAGAGGCGCGGATAAAGCGCAGGCTTGCGGCGCGGTTTATAGATCACGGCGATGCGCGGATACCGGAGGTAGTAAAAGGCTTATCCTCCCAGGCGATATTTTTCTGGCTGACCGGCAATCCCTTCTGCCAACGAAAGTCCTGTCGTTTATATAACGCCCACTGGCAGGAGGACTTAATTTATTCTCAGATAAAAAGCGGGCGTTTTTGCCGCGGGCACAGCCGCAGGTTAAAGCGGTTGAAAGAGAAAATACAAAACGGAGGTAGAGATGATCGAAAAAGAAAGAGTGGAAAAGGCCCTGAATAAGGTGCGGCCGATGCTGGCTGCGGACGGGGGGAATGTGGAGTTGGTGGAGGTAACCGAAGACAATGTCGTGCGCCTCAAGCTTACGGGGACCTGCGGATGCTGTCCCATGAGCCAGATGACCTTAAAAAACGGCGTAGAGACGATGCTCAAACAAGAGATCCCGGAGATCAAGCAGGTGGATGCGATATAGTTTGGGTTTCAGGCTTCACGCTTCAATCTACAGGCTACAGGCTGCAGGCTGCTGCTTGCCACGAATCTATGTCCTATAAACAAAATTGTCCCGGTTTTGGCAAGAATTTGGAGGTAATTATTATCAAGTGCCCTCAGTGTCAGGAAGAGGTGGAGTTTTTTTCCGACGACATTAGGCGCAGGTGTCCTAATTGCCATCGGGAGATCAGCCGCGATAAGGCCCCTTCCTGTGTGGATTGGTGCAAGTCTGCCCGGCAGTGTTTGGGGGAGAGGTTGTGGAAGGATTTGGGGTATGATTCACGGCATTAACGTCATATGTTGCAAGGTGGTGGATTAAGTTTTACGAAGTGAAACTTTGAAAAAACGTTATTTTTTATTTGATGGGGGTTGTGTGATAAATAAAACTGATCAGTTTTTTGTTCAGTTTTTGTCATGCAATCCCTAAAAATAAAATTCGGGCCCATAGCTCAGTGGCAGAGCAGGTGACTCATAATCACTTGGTCGGAGGTTCGAACCCTTCTGGGCCCAATCGTAAAAACAGACATGCCCGGTTTGTTGATAAAAATGTGTCACAAGAACTTCCGACCAAAAAGGGGGTCTGGGGGAAAAGTTATTTCCCTCAGGCTTTTGGGGTGACAGCGAAGCGCCAGAGGGGCAGAGCCCCTATGGGGAGCGACAAGCGACTTGGTCGGAGGTTCGAACCCTTCTGGGCCCAATCGTAAAAACAGACATGCCCGGTTTGTTGATAAAAATAAAAATGCGTTATGCTAAAGAGCGTTTCTTTCCAGGTTGCGATCATCGCGCATAGTAAGATTATATTCGCAGGCATTGCTTATAGCGTTTTTGTTCCTGGAGATGAAGGGGAATTCGAAATTCTGGCATTCCACCATCCGATTATTAGTTTGTTGAAGCAGGGCAATATTGGCATAGATAATATTAATTTTCCAATACATTCGGGAATTATGCGATTTTTTGATGATAAATTAGTTGCCTTGGTGGAGATGTAATGTGACAGAACAGTAATGCGGAATTTTATCATATTTTTGGTAATGTTCGTTACGATATTGGGGCCATCGGCGGTGATCGCGGCGATTGGTTATGCCTCTATACGGGCATTGGGGAGGAACCCTTCTTCTGCGCCGAAGATACTGATGGCGATGATCATCGCGCTTATCTTTGCCGAGGCGATTGCAGTAATCGCGTTGCTTGTGTTATTACAGTTGCTTGGGCGATAGCGCGTCTTATCAATCCTTTTGAATTTTCGCATATTTTATTAACCCTTGACTTACTAATGCGCATTTATAAGCCGTCTTTTGCCCGCCGGCGCCCGTT
>JBHHYQ010000020.1:0-9804 GCA_046757595.1 Candidatus Omnitrophota bacterium | reverse complement strand
CGGGTACCCCGCGGGGCGACCCATCCAGGGGATGGGTCGCGCGCCTTGCATACGGGCAAAATCCTGACTTCTAAATCGTACATTAGTAAGTCAAGGGTTAATAATTTTGAGTTCTGAACTTTGAGTTCTTAGTTCTGCTTTTTCGGGATTGCGCCCCGAAGCATATCCT
Source organism: Candidatus Omnitrophota bacterium (assembly GCA_046757595.1). Taxonomy (GTDB): domain Bacteria; phylum Omnitrophota; class Gorgyraeia; order Ghiorseimicrobiales; family Ghiorseimicrobiaceae; genus JBHHYQ01. Next base: position 9,635 of record JBHHYQ010000020.1, on the reverse strand, counting down.
TAACCTTGATACTTTGACACCAATATTATGAACAGCCAAGAGTTATTGGATAAGGTTCCGCCCCAGAATATAGAAGCGGAGATGGCAGTATTGGGCTCGATGCTTCTGGAAGAAGAGGCAATGTATGAGGTGATGGAGGTTCTTGATCATACTCATTTTTATAAAGGTGCCCATAGCAAGATATTTTCTTCTATCGTTAACCTTTCTCTGCAAAATAAGCCCGTAGATCTGATTACCCTCAAGAACGAACTCAAGAAACAGGATGTTTTGGAAAATATCGGCGGGGCAAGTTATTTGACGACCTTGGTTAATGCCGTGCCCACCGCGGCCAATGTTCGCAACTACGCGCGTATCGTCAAGGAAAGGAGTATGTTGCGGTTGTTGATAAATAAGGCTACACGTATAGTTGCCGATAGTTACAAGGCCGATACTAATGTAGAAGAGGTGCTGGATAGGGCCGAGAAGGCGATATTCGAGATATCCGACAAAAAGATAGAGGGAAAGATCGCCCCGATCAGGGAGTTGGTGGATGAGGCTATAGAGAAGATAGACAAACTTTATCAAAATAAGTCTCAGGTTACCGGCCTGCCTTCGGGGTTTGTCGATTTCGACAGGAGGACGGCCGGGTTTCAGCCCGCGGATTTGATTATCGTCGCCGGCCGGCCTTCGATGGGCAAGAGCGCCTTTGCCCTTTGTGTCGCTAATCATATCGCCGTAGAAAAAAAGATACCCGTGGCATTTTTTAGCTTAGAGATGTCCAAAGAACAGCTGGTGCAGAGGCTATTGTGCCTGCATGCCCGGGTAGATGCCCATAGCGTGCGCACGGGGTTTTTGGCGCGACCTGACTGGCCCAAGATTACCGCGGCCGCCGGGAAGCTTTCCGAATCGGAGATCTTTATCGACGATACCCCGGCCATATCCGTGTTGGAGCTTAGGGCCAAGGCGCGGCGGCTTAAATCGCGGCACAATATCCGGCTTATTATCCTGGATTACCTGCAGCTTATGCGCGGCCTGGGGAAGAACCAGGAAAGCCGGCAACAGGAGATATCCGAGGTTTCGCGTTCGCTCAAGGCCTTAGCCCGCGAATTGAATGTTGCCCTTATCGCCATTAGCCAGTTGTCGCGGGCCGTGGAATCGCGCCAGGATCACAAGCCGCAGCTTTCCGACCTGCGGGAGTCCGGGGCCATAGAGCAGGATGCCGATCTGGTTGCGTTTTTGTTTCGCGAGGAATACTATAACCCTACGGAGTCCAATAAAGGTATGGCCGATGTAATTATCGCCAAACAGAGAAACGGCCCCGTGGGCACGGTCAATCTTACATTTCTTAAGGAGTATACCCGTTTCGAGGACGCAGCGGGAGGGGGAGATTGATTCGTATTGAGTATTGAGTATTGCCTGCCTGCGCCAGGTAATACTATCAATGCTTTTTACGCAATACTCATTCCGCACGACGCACGACGAGAAATAAACATGTCCGGAAAAATAACTTTTTTGCTTTTTTGCTTTTTTGCCTTTTTGTCCGCCGCGTTTTCTTTTGCCGCAGAGGAACAAAGAAAGATTACGGCGATAGAGGTAAAGGGCAATAAGACGATAAGCGCGAGTGTGGTCTTGTCCAGGATAAAGATGCGCCTGGGGCAAAAGTATTCTTCCAATATCGCCCGCGATGACATCAAGCGGCTTTATAATACGGGATATTTTTCCGATGTCCGCATAGAACTGGAGGGCTTTAAAGGCGGCGTAAGGGTTGTCTTCGCCTTGGAAGAAAAACCCCTGATCGACAAGATAGTATTTTCCGGGGCGAGGTCCATAGGCCGAAAAAAACTGAAAGATACGATCAATTCCCGCAAGGGGCAGTATCTGGATTACTCCCGGCTCAATCATGATCGGGAGGAGATAGAAAAGTTATACCAAAAACGCGGGTTTGCCAATGCTGCCGTGGAATATAAGGTAGAGGATGCGGATGAAAAGGGCAGGGGCGCGGCGCGACATTCCCGGGTTAGGTTCTTAATTGACGAGGGCCGCAGGATGCGCGTGCGAAAGATTAGCATCTTGGGGGCCAAGGCCTTTCCCGAAAAAAAGATACTCAAGCTGCTCAAGACCAAAAAGAGGTCCTGGTTTGGTTCCGGCGGCATCCTTGAAGAGGGCGTCCTGGAAGAGGACGGCCGGCGGATAATATCTTTTTATAACGATAAGGGGTTTTTGGACGCAAAGATCGCGCGCCGGGACATAAAGAGCGACCCGCGCCGGGGGGATGTCTATATTACCTTTGTCCTGGAGGAGGGGCGTCAATATAAAGTCGGCGATGTGCATATCAAAGGCAATACCATCGCGGAAACAGAGGTATTGGAAAAAGAGCTTTCCTTATCCGGGGGGGATATATATAATGAACAGGCGATACGGGAAGAGGCCGCTGTTATTCAGGAGTATTATGTTGACAGGGGCTATATCTTTGCCCGGGTAGATGCCCGGACCGCGCTCAACGCCCAAACCGGCAATGTGGACGTTACTTATGGCATTAAAGAGAGCGAGCCGGCCTATGTCCGCCGCATAAATATCCAGGGAAACTTCAAGACCAAAGATAATGTTATTCGGCGGGAACTGCGTCTTGACCCCGGGGAAAGGTTCGATGGCAGGAAGTTGAAGCGTAGCAAGGAACGGCTTTACAATTTGGGGTTTTTCCAGGAGATTGGTTTCGATATGGAGGATACGGCCAAGCGAAACGAAAAGGACCTGGTGGTTGAGGTTAAGGAGGCCAAGACCGGGGAATTTAGTTTTGGCGGCGGATATAGCTCCGTAGATCAGTTTATCGGGTTTGTGGAGATAGCCCAGAAAAACTTCGATTTCGCCAACTGGCGGACATTTACCGGCGCGGGTCAGGACCTGCGTCTAAGGGCGCAGCTGGGCTCGGTAAGCAGTAATTTCGAGTTGAGCTGGACCGACCCCTGGATATTCGACCGTCCGTTATCATTTGGCTTCGATGCCTATAATACCGCCCGGCGCCGTTCCAGCCTTGTGGGTTATGGTTATGATGAAGAGCGCGCCGGGGGGGACCTGCGTTTTGGGAAAGAGCTAAGTGAGTTCGTGCGCGCGGGGTTGACTTATCGCCTGGAGGATGTAACCATCGGCAATGTCCCCTCGGATGCGACGGATGATTTAAAAAGCGAGGAGGGCAGCAACCTGATTAGCAGCCTGGGGTTGAACCTGACCCGGGACACCCGGGATAATGTCTTCAGTCCCACGCGGGGGACGGTGATTAGCGGGTTGTTTCAGGCTGCGGGCGGGCCGCTTTCCGGAGACAAGGATTTCCTGAAGTTCGTCGGACGGGGGGTATACGACCTGCCGGTTTCCCGCGTGGGCAAGTTCAATCGGCGGCAAAGGGCCAAGTATTCCGTTTTGGAGTTTAGGGCGCGCTTGGGCCTGGTTAAGGAATACGGCAGTTCGGACAATGTCCCCATATACGAGAAGTTTTATGTCGGCGGCTCGTATTCCATAAGGGGATACAAGGAAAGAAAGGTCGGCCCGCTGGATAACGTTACCGACGCCCCTCTGGGCGGGGAGGCGATGTTTGTGGGCAATATCGAGTATACCTACCCGTTGATGGATGTCATCAAGGGCGCGGTGTTTTACGATGTCGGCAATGTCTGGTCCAAGGCCGGAGACCTGGGCAGCGGCGGGTTTAAGGCCGGGGCCGGCCTGGGGGTTAGGCTTAAGACGCCTATCGGCCCGGTGCGCCTGGATTACGGTTTTCCCCTTAACGACGAGCCGGGGGAGGATAAGCGGACGGGCAAGTTTCATTTTAGCGTGAGCCGGGGATTTTGATAGCGCGTATTGCGTCGCGCGTCGTGCCTGCTTGTGTGTGAACGTACGCAGACAGGCGTATTGCGTTTGTTTCCGTGCTTCGGGAATCCTTCCCGAAACCAATCCTGAGGCGGATTGGTTTTTGGCGTGAACAAATTTCGGAGGAGATGATGATAAAAACAGTTATTGTGTGCCTGGGGTTATTTTTGGTTTCGATGTCTTCATTCAATGTTTCGGGGTTTGCCCAGGAAAAGCTGGCCTATGTGAACCTCAGCAAGATATTCAGCGAATACAAAAAGACCAAAGAGTATGATAAGGGGCTGGAGAAGAAACAAAAAGAGTATAAGCGCGAGCGGGACAAGAAGGCGGAGGAGATAAAACGACTGCGGGATAAGCTCGAGCTTTTGAACGAGAAAGAAAGGATAAAGAAAGAGGCCGAGATCAAGGAGAAGATAATCTCTTTGCGGGAGCTGGACCGAAATAAACGGGAAGAGTTGAAGCAGGACGGCGACAAGCGGATTAAGGAAATTCTTAAGGATATCGAGAAGGCCGTGCGCCAATACGCGGAAAAAGAGGGCTACTCCTTTGTGTTTAACAACCGGATCTTGGTCTACGAAAAGGAAAGCTACGACATTACGGATAAGATTGTCGAGATCGTGAATAAGGGGTATAAAAAGTAGATGTGGAGTTTGGGGGGGGCAGGCAGGGCGCAGACCATCTGTCTGCCTGCCCATCAAACTTGTTTGGAGATAGAGAAGGAGATGTTTTGCGCTTCGGGACTGAAGCCCCGAAGCGTGTAAAGGTGTTGTGTAGGAGAAATGGTGATGGCTGATTTTAGAAAGACATTATCCGAGATTGCCGCAATTATCGACGGAGAGGTGGTCGGTGACGGGGATATCGTGATTACCGGCCTGTGCGGTATTAAGGAGGCCCAAAAGGGAGATATTACCTTCGTGGCCAACTCCAAATACCTGCCCTTAATCGAACATACCCGGGCCGCGGCGATTATTACCTCGCGGGAGATAGCCTCCTGCCGCAAGCCGATTATCCGTGTGGATAACCCTTCTTTGTCTTTTGCCCGCATGGTCTCTTTGGTCTCTCCCAATCATAACTTTCATCCTAAGGGCATCCACCCTACGGCAATATTAGGCAAGAACCTAAAGCTGGGCAAGGACATTTCTATCGGCCCTTATGTGGTGATAGAGGACGAGGTGGAGGTTGGCGATGGCGCGATTATCTATGCCGGGTGTTATGTCGGCCACCATTCTTCCATAGGTAACAATACTCTTATTTACCCCAATGTTTCTATCCGCGAGCGGATAACCATAGGCAACCGGGTGATCATCCACAGCGGGACGGTTATCGGCTCGGACGGGTTTGGTTTCGCTATCGTCCGCGGTATCCATAAGAAGATCCCCCAGATCGGCACGGTGGTAATCGAGGACAATGTGGAGATTGGGGCGAATGTGACTATCGACCGGGCGCGTTTCGACAAGACGATAATCGGCCGCGGGACGAAGATAGACAACTTAGCGCAGATTGCCCATAATGTGGTTATCGGGGAGAATTCCATTGTCGTCTCCCAGGCCGGGATATCCGGTAGCACGGTTGTCGGCAAGGGGGTTATCCTGGCCGGGCAGTCCGGGCTGGTGGGGCATATTACAGTTGGCGACGGGGCGGTGGTTGCGGCCCAGGCCGGGGTCACCAAATCGGTTCCGCCCGGGACCAAGGTCTCGGGGTATCCGGCCAAGCCGCATAATTTGGCGCGGCGGGTCAATGCCTGTGTTCAGAAGCTGCCCGAGCTTTACAAGACGATTGCGATGTTAAAAGAAAAGGTAGCATTATTGGAGGGAAGTTTGAATGGAGGAGAGGCAGCACACGATAAAAAATGAAATTAGCATTGCCGGTGTCGGCCTGCATACCGGAAATAGCGTGACTTTGAAATTCCGGCCGGCGCCGGAGAACTGCGGGATAAATTTTATCCGCGTGGACCTGGAAGGCAAACCGATGATCAAGGCTGATGTCGATAACCTTCTCGACCTGAATAAAAGCCCGCGCCGGACATCGATATGTTATCGGGGCGCGGAGGTGCATACGATAGAGCACTTAATGGCCGTATTCGCCGGGCTGCGCATCGATAACATCTTCGTGGAGATAGATAGCAACGAGGTCCCCGGACTGGACGGCAGCGGACTGGACTTTGTGCGAATATTGAAACAAGCCCAAGCGCGGGAACAGGATGCCCCCTGTCGGCATTTTGTCCTGAAGGAGCCGCTTTGGGTAGAGGAAGACGGTAGTTCGTTATTGGTCGTGCCCGGCGCGGATTACCGCATTTCCTACACCTTGAGTTATGGCCATAGTTTGCTAAACGACCAATATCTCGATGTTTGTCTAAATGGGGATGAGTTCGAAAACAACATTTCGCCGGCCCGGACATTTTGCCTGGAAGAGGAGTCCGAGGTTTTACGCTCTCAGGGGTTGGGCAAGGGGGCAAACTATGATAATACATTGGTCGTGGGCAAAGACAATATCGTAAAAAACCGCCTGCGTTTCGAAGACGAGTTCGTGCGCCATAAGGTCCTGGATTTAATCGGTGACCTTTATCTTTTGGGTTTGCCTTTGAAAGGCCATATTATCGCCTTAAAGAGCGGGCACCCTTTGAACATAAAGTTGCTTAGGAAGATAGCCCGGCAGAAGTCGCGCTATGAGCGGGCGGGGATAAAGTCCGGCGATGAGTTTAAGTATGACCCCGGAGAAGAGCTGGACGCGCGGGCCGTGATGCGTGTTTTGCCGCACAGGTACCCGTTTTTGTTCGTAGACAAGGTGTTGTCTCTTTTGCCGGGCAAGCGCGCCGTGGGCATAAAGAATGTTACGATTAACGATAACTTCTTCAACGGCCATTTTCCCGGAAAGCCGGTAATGCCCGGGGTGCTTATCGTTGAGGCAATGGCTCAGATTGGCGGGGTGATGATGCTTGCCGCGAAAGAAAACAGGGGCAAACTGGCCTATTTTCTCGCCGCAGACAATGTCCGTTTTCGCAAGACGGTACTACCGGGGGATAGGTTGATCCTGGACGCCCGGGCATTAAAGATAAAGTCCAGGACCGGCCGGGTGCGCGTGCAGGCCTCCGTAGATAATAAGGTGGTAGCCGAGGCAGAGCTGATGTTTGCGTTGATGGAGTCGTGATTAGTCACGCGTCGCGCGCTTGCCTCGCCGACATCTTTTGGTGGACATTGCGTCCTGCCTCGCCTTAACCGGTGAATAATCTCAGGTTGGTAATGACTGGGATCGGTCAATACATCGTTACCCCCCCCTTTTCAAAAAAAGCGCTCGGGACAACAGGGTATCTAAGTCAACACCATTGCCTAACGCGCCTTAAGCGCCATACCTTGCCTGAGGGGGCAATGGCTTTAACTGTTGTCCAGCCGGAAGCAACCCTGGTGTTTAAACCCGGGGGTTGATTATGCGCAGTCGTCCGAATGCCTGTCTTTCTTGCCTGCGGGATATCCTTTTCGCTCTTTGTTTGTCTTTTGGGCCTCGGCCCTGTGGATTTATCCTTTTTAAAAAAAGACCGTTTTATCTCTGTCTCTAATTCTTTAAACCTTTGCCTGCCTTGGCAGAGTATCCTTTTTATCTTTAATTGGTGTAGTGGGGGGTAACAATCTATCTTACCATTTCCATTTTTGGTGGGGAAAATGCTTGACATTGTTTCGTATGCTGCTATAATTATAAGTTATGGATAAAATTCCTCAGGCGGCGATATCGCGTCTTTCCTTGTATTATCGGGCGTTGCTTGAGTCTCGGGGTAAGGACTACATTTCTTCCGATGAGCTTTCGGACCTGACTAATTTTACCGCGGCCCAGGTACGTAAAGACGTGACTTATTTTGGCCAATTTGGAACTCCGGGAAAGGGTTATGCTATCGAGGGCCTGAAGAAGGCGATATTGAAGACCTTGGGTACGGATAAAGAGTGGAATGTCTGTCTGGTTGGGGTGGGGAATTTAGGTTCGGCCTTGCTGTCTTATAAAGGATTTGGGGCTCAGGGGTTTCGTATTGTCTGCGCCTTCGACAATGACTTGCGTAAGATCGGCAAGACCCTGGAGGGAGTAAGGGTACGCGACATAAGCGAATTGGCGGAGTCCATAAAACAAGGAAATATCCAGATTGCCATCGTGGCTACTTCTCAGCAGACGGCGCAGGGCGTAATAGATGCCTTGATAAAGGCCGGGGTAAAGGGGATATTAAATTTTGCCCCCATAAGGCCGCAGGTCCCGCCTTCGGTAAATCTTTTGAATATCGACCTCTCTATAGAGCTGGAGCGCCTGGCCTATTTTCTTACTCAGGAAAAAATAAAAAAATAATTTGTCAATTTTATTTATTGTGGTAAAATAAAAACTTTAGTGATTAGTTTCACTATGAAGAGATTAACGAACTAAACGGATTAATGCGTTGTGAAATTGGCTAATGCACTGTCGTTAATGAGTCAAAAACCGACAATGTCGGTTTTTGTCTCATTAACGACAGTGCATTAGCCTCACAAGACACCAATGGCGACAAGGCATCGGACATTCAGGGGCGGGTATAGGTTTCGACGTTTCGAGAAATACCCCGATAATTCTTTGACGGAGCAGGCGCTTCCCCGCCGGGTTATCATCCCCCTGGCCCAGGGCTTTGGCCGCGAGGTCAAGCCGTTGGTCAGGGCCGGGGAACGGGTGCGGGCCGGGCAGATCATCGGTCGCGACGACGAAAATATTTCTTCTCCCGTGCATAGCTCGCTATGTGGTGTCGTAGAGGAGATAAAGCGGTTGAATTACTTCAAGCGCGATGTCCTGATGGCCGTTATCCGTTGCGAGGGAGAGGACCATTCTCCTCTCTTGGTCGAGGGGCATAATCCCAGCTGGGAGAGGTTAAGCCCGCGGCAGATAGAAAAGGCGCTTTACCTTGCCGGGGTCACGGCCCTGGACCGCGAGGGTATCCCTACGAGCTTCCGCAGCTCGATTATCGCCCCCGACGAAGTAGAAGATATTATCGTCCACGGCGTAGGCTCCGAACCCTATAATGTATCTCTGGATGTCTTGCTGGCCGGCAGGAAGGTTTTAGACCTTATCACCGGGTTGAAGATCCTGCATCGGATGATCCCCCGCGCCCGCCTCCACCTGGCCATAAACAGCCGGGCAAAGAAGATATGCGAGGAGATAAACAAGATATCTTCCCGTTACGACTGGCTGGATGTGTGTTTGCTCGACCCCAAATATCCCCAGGGCTACGATGAGATGCTCGTGCCCACGATATTGAACAAGAAGTTCCCCTTCGGTTATTCCGCGGCCAATATCGGGGTGGTGGTGTTGAATGTCCAGGCGGTGATTTCCGTGTATCAGGCCGTGGTTGAGGGCCGGCCTCTAATCGAGCGGACTATTGCCGTCTGCGGCCCGGGCATCGAGCATCCTACGCATATAAAGGCGCGCATCGGGACCCCTTTGGCCGAGATAATCGAACCGCGGCTCAGCCGTCGTTTCCGGCGGGAAGATACCCGTATTGTCTTGAACAGCCTGCTTACCGGGGCGCGGCTTACGGACTTGTCTTTGCCGCTGAGCAAGACGTTTTCTCAGATTATAGCCTTGCCCGAGAATAGGCGGCGGGAGTTTTTGGCCTTTTTGCGCTGGGGCGCCAGGCGGCAGTCCTTTTCCCATACCTTTGCCTCGCGTCTTTTTCCCTTTCGGGACAAGCGCGCCGAGACCAATCTCCACGGAGAGCAGCGCCCCTGCATTAGTTGCAATTACTGCGAGCAGGTCTGCCCCGTGGATGTTATCCCCCATCTTCTCAGTAAATATGTAAC
>JBHHYQ010000019.1:0-9968 GCA_046757595.1 Candidatus Omnitrophota bacterium | reverse complement strand
TCGATATCCTTAAGGTTATGCACCCGCGCCCCTTTGATAACTATAAGCTCGTTTTCCATTAAGTGTATATATTAACTCTTGCCTTATCAATGCAACAATATTATTAACCCTGCCTGCCGCGGCGTTGACGGCTCAGGCAGGCAGGGTTTTGTTCATTTGGTAGCGTAAGAGCCAATAAGTTGCCATACAATCAACCCCGCCCCAACGCTGATGCAGGTATCGGCCACATTGAATACCGGCCAAACGCGAAAGTCCAGAAAATCCACGACATAACCGAAACGCAGGCGATCCACGAGGTTACCCAGGGCCCCGCCTAACACCAAATATAATCCTAAGACTTCCCTGCCCCGCAACATCTCCTTATGCGACCAGAGTTGACGAAACACCAACAAGACAAAGATAATGGCTACGGCTATGAAGACAGGGCCAAATCCGGGAAAAAGGCCAAAGGCAATGCCGTAGTTTTTAACCAGGGTAAGATGAAAAACATTCAGGATAACGGGAATGGACTTAAGATAAGATAATCTTTCTAAGACAATAAATTTGCTCAGCTGGTCCAGGGACAAAACAGCGAACAAGATTAACCAGGGCATCTTCAACTATTTTCGCTATTCTCCTTACACTTCAGGCAAAGCTTGGCATAAGGCACGGCCTTGAGCCGCGGCCGGGCAATGGGCCGATGGCAGTCCTGACATATCCCGTAGGAACGGTCCTCGATGCTTTTCAGGGACTCGTTGACCTCGTAAAGCATCTCCCGTTCCGCGCTGCCCAGGCTCAAAGAGAACTCCCGGTCGTAAGTATCTGTCGCCACATCGGCCATATGGTATGTATAGGCAGAGATGTCTCCCGCGGCATCCTTTTGCGATTTATTCAAACTATCTACGGAGACATGCTCTATACCTTCCAATATCTCCTCTTTCTTTTTTAGTAAAAGTTCCCTGAATGCGTTCAGGTCTTTCTTCAGCATCTTCTTTACGCCTTTACCTTTTTGCGCAGAAGCGCTGCATCTCTTTTTAGCCTTCCCCGCACAACTCGGCTTTGTCTTTGTTTTTGTCTTTGTTTTGCTTTTGCTCATTTAACCGCCTCCTGGCATTTTTCGCAAATAGCCCCATCTTCCTTTACGCTCACACTCCACATCCAGCAACGGGCGCATTTTTTCCCCTGCGCGGGACAAACAACCACCTCGAGACCATCGCCCCGCGCAACCTCTACCTGAGAAACGATAAACAATGCCGGTAGCTCCTGCCGATAATCCCCAAAGAAATTATATTCTTCGTCCTTGTCGAAGCGAATGACGACCCTGGCCTCCAGCGAACTTCTTATTTTACCACTAATCCGGGATTGTTCAAGGATTTTTAACACTCTTTCCCTCAAATCCAGGATACGCCCCATAGCGGCATCGATCTCAGCGTCGACATATTTGTCCTCGGCCCTGGGCCAGGGGCTTAAGTGCACGGAAGGGCATTCCGGAGACGAGATCTCCTTCATCGACTGCCAGACCTCCTCTGCGGTATAAGACAATATCGGGGCGACTACCCGGGTCAGGGCCGACAATATCTCCCACAACACCGTCTGAGAACTTTTACGCGCCAAAGAACAGGCGCCGGCGGTATAAAGCCTGTCTTTAAGCACATCCAGATAAAACGAGCTCATATCCACGATACAGAAACGATAAAGGGCGTGATAGACCGCGTTAAAATTAAAATTATCGTATCCAGCCTCAACCTGGGCCAGGAAACCCTGCAGGCGCGAAAGGGCCCATTTGTCGATAAAACTAAGCCGGGGATATCCTATGCGTTGTTGCTGCGGACGAAAATCGTATAGATTGCCCAACAAAAACCTCAAAGTGTTTCTGATCTTGCGATAGGCCTCGGAGAGGCGGGCGATAATCTCGTCGGATATACGCACATCCTCGCGATAATCAGCGGAGACGACCCACAATCGCAGGATGTCTGCCCCGTATTTTTTTATAATCTCCTGAGGAAAGATGACATTGCCGCGAGACTTAGACATCTTCCTGCCCCCGGCATCCACGACAAAGCCGTGGGTAAGCACGGCCTTAAACGGGGCCTTGCCGTCCAGGGCAACAGCAGTAACAAGCGAAGACTGAAACCATCCCCGATGTTGGTCCGATCCCTCCAGGTATAAGTCTGCCGGCCGCCGCAGGCCCGACATCTTTTCCAACACAGCATAACTGCTTACACCGCTATCGAACCAGACATCGATAATGTCTTCGCCCTTGTCGAATTCCTCTTTGCCACAGTGCGGGCAACGATAACCCTGAGGAACCAGCTCTTGCAAGGGCCGGGCAAACCAGGCATCGCTGCCCTGCTGCAAGGCAATATCGGCAAAATACCCCACCACCTTGTCATCCAATATCTGATCACGACAACCCTTGCAGTAAAGCGCGGGGATAGGCACGCCCCATAACCGCTGACGGGAAAGACACCAATCCGGCCGATTGGCAACCATCGCCTTGATCCTTGATTCTCCCGAACCAGGCACCCAGCTCACTTCTTCCGCCGCCTGCCCCAACCTCTGCCGCAGGCCATTATGCCCCAAACGGAAAAAATACTGCTCCGTAGCGCGAAAGATAACCGGGCTATGACAACGCCAACAATGAGGATAAGAATGGGTAACATCCTCCCGGAACAGTAATACCCCCAACTCCTGCAGACGCGATATAATAATATCGTTAGCTGCCTCTACCTTCAACCCGCGGATAAACTGCGGGGCATCTTTACCAAAGACCCCTTTTTCGTCCACGGGCATAATTACGGGAAGATTATACTTTACACCTACGAGATAATCCTCCTGGCCGTGCCCGGGGGCAATATGCACACACCCCGCGCCGTCTTCGGCCGAGACATAATCCGCGCAGACTATCTTTCCCCGACGCCCGATAAACGGATGAACATATTCCCACCCTTCCATATCTTTACCTTTAAACCTCTGCTTTATGTTGTATGCGCCGATAACCCCCTTATCGGCCAGGGCCGAAAGCCGCGCCTGGGACAAAACAATAATCTCGCCTGCGGCCTCGATACTCACATATTCCAGTTGCGGGTGCACGGCCACGGCAACATTTGCCGGCAGGGTCCAGGGGGTCGTGGTCCAGATAAGTATCTTAGGCTCCGGCCCCTTAACACCGCAAGAGCTGGCATCAAGGGAAAACCTGACATAGACCGATGGCGAACGCTGATTGTCGTATTCTACCTCGGCCTCGGCCAGGGCCGTCTCGCAGGAAGAACACCAGTGAACTGGCTTGCGCCCGCGGTAGATATACCCGCCTCTTATCAACCGGGCCAGGCAACGCAATATCTCCGCCTCATAACCAGGGTCCAGGGTGAGGTAAGGCCGACCCCAATCCGCCAGGACACCCAGGCGAATAAACTGCTCTCTTTGCAGGCGCACATACCTCAAGGCATAATCCCTGGCCCGACGGCGAAAATCCAGCCTATCCACATCTTGTTTACTTTTCCCCAACTCCCTAAACAGGCTATATTCCACAGGCAGGCCATGACAATCCCACCCCGGCACATAAGGACAATCATTGCCCAACATCGTCCGAAACTTCAATACCACATCCTTAAGGACCTTATTCAGGGTATGGCCGATATGAATGTCTCCGTTGGCGTAAGGCGGGCCGTCATGGAGGATATAGCGAGGACAACCATTCCTGGCCTTCCTTATCATCTCATATAACCCGATATCCCGCCAAAAAGACAAAAACTCCGGCTCACGCCGGGCCAGGTTGGCCCGCATAGGAAACTTTGTCTGAGGAAGATTTAAGGTAGATTTATAATCCATTTCTAATCGCCCGGGGTGAACCCTCAGGCCACCTTGTCCAGTTTCTCCTGTTGCTCTAAGGTTTTTCGGCTCACATGGGAAACCAAAGAATGATATTCCAGTATCCCGACTATCTTCCTGCTCTCTTCATCTCTGACCACGGGCAAATAGTCTATCTCTCTCCTGTCGAATACATCAAAAGCCTCCTTCAGGGGATGATCCGGGTAAAGGACCTTGGCTACAGGCACGGCCACATCCTCGGCCAGGATAACATTATCTACCTGCGTCTCGCGAAATACCCCCCTCAACTCCCCCAAAGATATCAATCCCGTAAGGCGATTATCATTATCGACCACGGGGAGGTAATAAGATTCTCCTTCTTTTACCGTATCCATAATTTTGTTCAAATTGGCATTTTCCCGGACATAAGAAAAATCCCGGAACATAAAATCCCCTACTAAACTGGATGCTATAATATCTTCCTCGGTTACATTCCTCCCGGCCTCATCGGCGCTGGTAATCCCCCATTTAACGAATATCGGCCCCACAAGCTGGACGACGAATGTTGTGGCCGCGACGACATTGATTACGATATTGCCCACCTCGCTGCCCTGCCTACCCAGGGAACCTAAATTATGGGCGATAGACATGGCCAGGCCTATGGCCACGCCGCCCTGGGTAAAAAGACAAACCCCGCCATAGCGCAAAACCGATTTTTTTGCCCGGGAAAAGTAAGCTCCCAACATCGCGCCGAGTATTTTTCCCGCGCCGCGGCTAAGCAGATAGCCCAGGATAACGACAAGCAAAGACGACTGCAAAAATACGCGGATATCCAGGCTCGCCCCGACAAAGACAAAAAAGAAAATATATAATGATGTGGATACCTCCTTAATCTTTTTGAATAGATCGTCGCCTACTTCCGGAATAACATTAACGATAACAGCGCCCATCACCATACTCGTCAAAATCAAATCCAGGCGCAAGTATACGGATAACCCTACGACAAAGGCCACAGCGCCTATACTAAGCGCCAAAACGGATTTTTTTTCCAGACGTTTAATCAGCCAGGACAATAACACCGCCATCATTCCGCCTATCGCCAGGCACTTTGCTAACTCCAACAATGGCGAACAAACGGATGCCCACAAAGAGGCACTCTCATTGGCGATCATCGCCCGGGAAAACACGCTGACTAAACCATAAAGAACAAGCGCCAGCCCATCATCCAAAGCGACAATCGATGTCAATGTAGTGGTCAACGGGCCACGAGACTTATACTCCCACAACACATTAACCGTAGATGCCGGATCCGTAGCCGAGGCTATAGCCCCAAAAAGCAACCCTAAATACGGCTTACCGGTAATTAAGGTTACCGCGGCAAATACCAAAATAAAAGCAAGCAACCCTTCGCCAATGAGAATGAAATATATCGAACGTCCATACCTACAAAAGACATCGCTCTTTAATTCCGCTCCGATAAGAAAACCGATAACCCCCAACGTAAAATTAATCAGTGGGGTAAAATTATCCAGCGCCACAACGGGAAAAAACCCCAGCAGAGATTTTCCCATAACGACCCCGACGATTATATAACCGACGACCTGAGGAACCTTAAATCTATGCAGGAATCTCCCACCGAGCACCCCAAAAAATATCGCAATACCTGCCAATAAAATCATGCCCATAGAATCAATTTATCTTATCGTCCCTGTTTATATCACCGCTCATTCCGCAACAAATCGACATAGGTCTCGCGTCGACGCGCTATCCAAAATCTGTTCCCTTCTGCCATAACCTCCGGCGGGCGCGGGCGGCTGTTGTAGTTACTGGACATCGTCCGGGCATAGGCCCCGCAAGACATCACCGCCAGGTAATCCCCCGGCCGGACCCGGGGCATTATCCTGTCCTGGGCCAAAAAATCCCCGCTCTCGCAAATCGGCCCGACGATGTCGTATCGCGTCGCGCGTCGGGGTCGCTGCTCTGAGCCGTGTGCCGCGCGCGTATGGCGTAAAGGAATAATATTATGATAAGCGCCGTAGAGCGAGGGGCGGAGCAGGTCGTTCATCGCCGCATCCACGATGATAAAGTTCTTCAGCGGCGTTTTCTTCACGAACAAGACCTTGCTTACCAGGATCCCCGCGTTGCCGACGATAAACCTCCCCGGCTCGATAATTATCTTCAGCCCCGAGGGCCGCAACAGGGGAATTATCTTTTCCGCAAACCCGGCCGCGGTCTGGGGTGTTTCTTTGTCGTAGATAATCCCCAGCCCCCCGCCAATATTAAGATAACGCAAAACCACGCCTTTCTTCTGCAGGCGGCGAACAAAAGACAAAACCTTCTTTATCGCCGCGACATAAGGCGCGCTGCTAACGATCTGCGAACCGATATGGATATGCAGGCCGCAGATATCCAGATGCAGGAAATCCCCGGCCATAGAGAAGATAAACTCGGCCGTCTCCAGGTCGATACCGAATTTGTTGGTCAATTTGCCGGTGGTAATATAGCGGTGCGTCCGCGGTTCTATGTCCGGGTTTATGCGCACGGCCACCTTGACCTTGGCGGCAAAACGGCAGGCAACCTCGTTTATCAACTCCAACTCCGGCACGGACTCGACATTGAAAAACAATATCCCCGCCTTTATGGCCCGGGCTATCTCTTCCCTGGTCTTGCCCACCGAGGCATAGACTATCTTGTCGGAAGAGGCGCCGCACCTTTGGGCCCGATACAACTCCCCGCCGGAGACGATATCCAGCCCCGCGCCCAGGCCCAGCAACAGCCGGCACACGGCAAGGCTGGAGTTGGCCTTCATCGAATAACAGATCAAGGGAGAAAGCGGCCTAAACGCCTTTTTCAGCTTGAGGAAATGGTCGGCAATCGTCCCCGCGCTGTAAAGATAAAACGGCGTGCCTACCTTGCGCGCCACATCCTCGACCCGCACCCCCTCGCAATAAAGATAACCATCCCTATATTCGAACCTGTGCATCTTTATTTCCTCTTTATCGACCTCTTCGAACCCACGGAGACAACCGGGTCGAACAAACGGACGATGTCTTTTTTGACCAATGCCGAAGAGAATTTATTCAGCAGGCCCTGCGGCATATCCTTTATAAGCACGCCGTTATCCAGAGAATATTTCACCAGTTTACCGACGATGGTATGCGCCTGCCTGAAGGGGACCTTTTTGTCCACGAGATAATAAGCCAGGTCAGTGGCATAAAGAGATTCGTCTTTTAGGTGTTTGCTTATCCTGGCCCTGTTGAACTTAAGCGTCTTGACAAGCCCGGTCAATACCTTCAGCTCGCCGGAGACGATATCCAAAGAGCTGAACAACGGCTCTTTGTCCAGCTGCATATCCCGGTTGTAGGTCAAAGGCAGGCCCTTCATCATCGTCAGGACGCCGATTAAATTACCGTAGAGCCGGCCGCTGTAACCCCGCGCCAACTCCAGGACATCGGGGTTTTTCTTCTGGGGCATCAGGGAGCTTCCGGTGCAAAATGCCTCGTCTATCTCCAGGAAACCAAACTCCTGGCTGGATAAGACAATCAAGTCTTCGCACAAGCGGGAAATATGCATCCCCAAGATAGACAATGCCCCCAGCGCCTCCAGGACAAAATCCCTATCGCTTACCGCATCCAGAGAATTGGCCAACGGCATAATCTTCAACCCCTGCCCGCCAAAGTATCTCTTTAATACCCTGATATATTTATCCGCAGCTATCGGCCCCCCGGCCAGGGCCCCGGCGCCCATAAACAGGGGGATATTGCGGATAATATCACGTAGCCGGCGGCTGTCGCGACGAAACATCCGGGCATAGGCGCCTAAGTAATCCTTAAGATAAACCGGCTGGGCGCGCCTAAGATGGGTAAACCCGGGTATTATCATCTTGCCGTTGCCGCGGGCCAGGCCCTCCAGGGCCAGGATTATCTCCCGCAGGCCCCCGTCTTTCAGCCCCCGCAGGCTATGGATACAGTAAAGCCGGGTAGACAGCGCTACCTGCTCGTTGCGCGAACGCGCCGTCTGTAATTTCAGGGCCAGGTTTCCTACCTTTTTCTCCAGGGTGTTTTGGATGTAGGTATGGATATCCTCGGCCCCGGGGTCATAGTCAAGCCTCCCCTTAGCCGCATCATCCCGCATGCGGCGCAGCGCGGAAACCAACCTGCCGGCCTCGCACCTGGTGAGATACCCGGCCTCGGCCAAGACCTCGGCCTGCAGCATCGAACCCAACATATCGCATTCGGCCAGCTTATAATCATAGTGGATAGAACGCGTCCACTCCTCGACCCAAGGATTAATCCCCTTCCCAAACCTCCCCCCCCAAAGCTTAGCCTTTTTCATGTTTAATCAGTGGCTAACCGGATTATCGGGGCTTAACCTCGATAATTCCCGATAACCTCTCAAAAATCAAAACTTATACTGTAACCCGGTCCAGACAATCAGCTGTTGCAAATCCGTCTCCTGATCTTTGTCCCAGGCAGGATCGCGCTGCTCTTCCCAGGTTATGCCATCTATTAAAATAAACTCTCCCTGCAGACCCAGGCTAATCTTCCATCTATCATCAGGTTTCCAGAATGCCGAGGCACCATACATCCAGGCCCTGCGGGGTTTATCGTAATCGCCATAAAAGGTCAACTCCCGCAACAAATGGTTATCTACATCCTTGGCCGTAGGAAAAACGGCGAATTTAATATTGGCATTCAAACCATAATTCTTTCGCGATACATCTCCGGCCAGACCTATATAAGGAAGAGAATATTCGATTTTATAGGTTCCGACTTTTTGCCCTGCGTTGGTAGTTATGCCCAAAACAGGATAATACAAATCGAATAGGTCGAAGTCGAATCTTTCGTATCTATACCCCAACAAGGCCCCCAGCCTTATCTTATCGGCCCTTCGCAATGTCAGTAGGTCGACATTTTTGTTCAACGACCTCTCATAGAAATCATAACGTAGGCTTGCCCCCCAGATAACCGCATCTATCTTGGCCTGAGATTCGGTGGAGGATATCAAAACATCGCCACCCCAGTCTTTATCCGTCATCTTGTCTCCTACGGAATCGCCCAAAGACCCCCAACCATCCAGAGCAAAAGAAAACTTGCCGGATTTAATCCCGATCTCTGCGCCAGCCATCCAGTTGTCGAAAGGAAACATCAGCTCGCTGGTGTGGTGATCGAAATCATAGGTAGTATCCCCGGTCATATATCCTATCTTAAAGCTTATCTTGATCTCGATATCATCCAGCGTCCGATCGATTATGGCCCGGCGCCGGGAAAACAACCCGGACATATAAGGCCCTTGCGCAATATCCTGATTATTCGCAACGCGGCCCTGCCCCAGCTTATCCATGGTTTGGGAAACAACCTCTTTTTGTTCGTAAGCGCAGGCCCGGCCCAAAGATAAAAAGAATAACGTAGAAATAAACAAATATAAGATTGATATCTTGAGATCCATAAACATCTCCTATCTTTGCCTGCCCTTTTCGCCAGAAGCGAGTCTACCGATAAACAAGCGGGGGCAGGTAAGGCATCCCCCATAACCTGATGAACCCTTCGGCTAATCCTTGTTCGAATTTGTC
Source organism: Candidatus Omnitrophota bacterium (assembly GCA_046757595.1). Lineage (GTDB taxonomy): Bacteria > Omnitrophota > Gorgyraeia > Ghiorseimicrobiales > Ghiorseimicrobiaceae > JBHHYQ01. The sequence continues at coordinate 607 of JBHHYQ010000019.1, read as the reverse complement.
GTCGGCAGAGTAGGTGGCCAGTTCTTTTTTGTATAAAGAATGGGGTGAACGGCGGCCTACGACCGCGCAGCTGCCCTTGTGCAGTTTAAGGCGCACGCTGCCGGTCACCTTTTTCTGGGTCTCGGCGATAAACTTATCCAAGGCGGCCTTAAGCGGCGTATGCCAGAGGCCATAATATACCAGCTGGGCGTATTTTAAGCTAATTCGTTGTTTGAAATGCAAAAGCTCGCGGTCCAATACCAGGTTCTCCAGGGCCTGATGGGCACAAGAGAGGATAGTTGCCGCCGGGGTCTCGTATATCTCCCGCGTCTTTATCCCCACCAAACGGCTCTCCACCAGATCGCTGCGCCCCACGCCATAGCCTCCCCCGATGTCGTTCAACCTGCGGATAAGTTCCCGTGGCTGCATTTCTTTTCCGTCCAGATACCAGGGCTCTCCCCGCTCGAAACATATCTCGATATAACGCGGCTTATGCGGCGTGTCATCTATGTCTTTGCTAATCTGCCAGGCGTCTTTAGGGGGCTCGGCCCAGGGATCTTCCAACGCCCCGCACTCGATACTTATCCCCCAGAGGTTCCTGTCGATACTGTAAATCTTTTCTTTGCTT